>JAJNQF010000046.1 GCA_021154945.1 Sphingomonas sp. | reverse complement strand
GCAGCGATGAGACGGGTCGTCTCGCTGTTCCTGCCGAACTTAGCCATCGAGCGGCTGAGACGGTTGGAACGGCCCGCTATGCGGCCGCCTGAGCGGCCCGCCCTACAACTGCCGGTCGACGACGACCCTGGTGCCTGCTCGGTGCCGCGGGGCGGCGGTTGGCGCCCCGGTGCCCGCTGGGCGCGAACCAGTGCCCAGTCGCGCGAAGAGGTCGAGGCGCAGATCGCGTCGCTCCCCGTCCACGCGCAACCGCCAATGCGGGAGCTCGGCAGGCGATCGGAAGCGGCAAGCCATCCGTACAAGGGGCAGGCGCCTGCATTGCGGCTCGCCACGCCAGTTATGACCCCTGTCCAGCACGCGCCGCTCGCTCTCGTTGGCAAGGTCGGCCGGCGCGAAGAGGTAGTCGCTGCCTGCACCGGCGCGCAGGCGCTCGGCATCCATCCCGGTATGGCCGCCACCCACGCCCGCGCGCTGGTGTCCGATCTAAATTTCCGTCCGGTCGAGCCGGAAGCCGATGCTGCGCTACTCGATCGCCTTGCGCTGTTAGCGGTAAGGCGCTGGTCGCCGATCGCGGCTGTCACCCCGGCTGATGGCCTTTGGATTGACCTCGCCGGCTGCGATCACCTCCATGGCGGAGAAGAACGGTTCTGCCGTCGTCTGCTCGCCTTCTGCCGTCGTGCAGGCTTCACCGCGCGCGTCGCGGTCGCCGATACGCCGGGGGCCGCCCACGCGCTGGCCCGTTTTGGCAAAGCCGATCTTACTCGCATAGAGCCGCACGGTACGGTCGAGGCGCTCAGCTCATTGCCGATCGCCGCGTTGCGCCTGACGCCAACGGCGTTGACCGCCGCGCGCAAATTCGGTTTCGAGCGGATCGCGGATCTCCTGCCGGTCGCGCGAGGACCCCTTGCGCGCCGTCTCGGACTGCCGACGATCACACGCCTCGATCAGGCCCTCGGCGGTGTCGCAGAGCCAATCACCCCACGAGAGGACATCGAGGTCCCGGCGGTCGAACGCCGGCTACTGGAGCCGATCAGCACGGCTGAGGCGATTGAACAGGTCATGGGTGACCTCTTGGGCGATCTTGTCGTGCTGCTGCAGGCAAAAGGGGTTGGCGCACGCTCGCTCCGCCTGACGGGAATGCGCGTCGATGGCACCGAGCAAATTGTCGCGGTCGGTACATCCCGACCGACACGGGAGGTGTCTCACCTCCTGCGGCTGCTGAAGCTGCGGATCGAGCGCATCGATTCCGGCATGGGGCTCGAGCAGTTTCAAATGGTGGCGCCGCACACAGAGCCGCTCGACGCGGTTGATCTCGGCGCCGTCCTCGCCGGCGAGACGCTGGTGCGCGACCCCGCACGCCTGGTCGACCTGATCGCAGGCAGAATCGGGATGCACTCGGTCTTCCGCATCGCTCCCGTCGAAAGCCATGTCCCGGAGCGCGCCGCGGTCAAATCCGATCCCAACGAGCTGCCGGGAACATGGCCGGAGTGGAAGCGGCCGATCCGCCTCTTCGCGCATCCAGAGCCACTGCATCGCGTGATCGCCCTGATGCCCGACCAACCTCCGCGTCGCTTCGAGTGGCGCGGCACGACGTACAGGGTGGTTGGCGGCGACGGTCCCGAACGCGTTCATGGCGAATGGTGGCGGCGTGATGCGGAGGTGTGGGCGGTCCGCGACTATTACCGCGTCGAGGACGAGACTGGCGGTCGCTACTGGGTATTCCGTCGTGGCGACGGTTTTGAGGACGACACCGGCGACCTGTCCTGGTGGATGCACGGGGTCTTCGGATGACCCACTATGTCGAGCTTCAGGTGCTGACGCACTTCTCGCTCCTGCGCGGGGCGTCCAGTCCGGACGAGCTGTTCGCGGCCGCTGCCGTGCTTGGCTACCCGGCGATCGGGGTCAGCGACATCGGCACGGTCGCTGGCGTCGTGCGCGCATGGGAGGCGCAGAAAGCCACTGGCGTCCGCTCGATTGCGGGCACGCGCATCGATCTATCGTGTGGCCGTCGCCTGCTGCTTTACCCAACGGATCGCCCGGCCTGGTCGCGGATCACCCGATTGCTGACCGTCGGAAAGAAGCGGGCGGGCAAGGGCGGTTGCCTGCTGCACTGGCACGATCTGGAACCATGGTCTGAAGGCGTCGTCGCAATTCTGCTTCCGCATGAGGCGGACGAAGAGAACCTTGCTGCGCTGAACGATCTGAAGGCCATCTACGGGCGTCGGGGCTACATGGCGCTGTTCCAGCGACGACGGCAAGGCGACGCGGTCCGCATCGATGCGCTGGCGCGACAAGCTGGCGGGGCGGCAGTGCGCGCGGTCGTGACCGGCGACGTGCTCTACCATGCTCCTGAAGCACGGCTGCTGCAGGACGTAGTGACCGCGGTGCGCGAGAAATGCACCGTCGACGAGCTTGGCTATCGCCGCGAGGTGAACGCCGATCGCGCGCTGAAATCGCCCGACGAGATGGTCCGGCGCTTCCGCGCCTATCCCGACGCACTGCAGGCAAGCGTCGACATCGCGCGGATCTGCACCTTCAATCTTTGCGAGCTTCAATATCAGTACCCGCATGAGAAGCTGATCGATGGTTTGACGGCCCAGGAAGCGCTCCAGCGGCTAGCCACAGAAGCGGTCGAGCGGATGTTCGATGACGACGTGCCGCAGGCCTATACCGACCAAATCACGCACGAAATGCGGCTGATTGGCGAGCTCGGCTACGCGCCATACTTTCTGACCGTCTACGCGATCGTGCGCGAAGCACGCCGGCGCGGGATCCTGTGTCAGGGGCGGGGCTCAGCTGCCAACTCGTGCGTCTGTTTCGTACTTGGCGTGACCTCGATCGATCCGATCAAGCACGAGCTGCTGTTCGAAAGGTTCGTGTCAGGGGAGCGCCGCGAGCCACCCGACATCGACGTCGACTTCGAGCATGAGCGCCGCGAGGAGATCATTCAGTGGATCTACGAGACCTACGGTCGCAACCACTCCGCGCTGACGGCCGTCGTGACGCGCTACCGCGCGCGGGGTGCAGTGCGTGACGTCGGCAAGGTGCTTGGTCTGCCGGAGGATCTTACCTCCTCACTGGCGGGGCTTGTCTGGGGCTGGTCGGCCGACGGCGTAGGCGAGAAGCAGGTCGAGGAGCTCAACCTCGACATTGGCGATCGCCGGCTCCGCCTTACGCTTGAGCTTGCCCGAAAGCTGATCGGTGTGCCGCGGCACATGAGCCAGCACCCGGGCGGGTTCGTCCTCACGCATGATCGTCTTGATGACCTGGTGCCGATCGAACCAGCCGCGATGGAAGACCGGCAGATCATCGAGTGGGATAAGGACGACATCGATGCGCTGAAGTTTATGAAGGTCGACGTCCTCGGCCTGGGCATGCTCGGTTGCATGAACCGCGCCTTCAACATGCTCGAGGCGGACAAGGGGCTGCGGGTCGGGCTGGCGGACCTGCAGGACGACGACCCGGACGTCTACGCCATGATCTCCAAGGCAGATACGCTCGGCACCTTCCAGATCGAGAGCCGCGCGCAGATGTCGATGCTGCCACGGATGAAACCGCGGCGCTTCTACGACCTCGTGATCCAGGTGGCGATCGTCCGGCCAGGACCGATCCAGGGCGACATGGTTCATCCGTACCTGCGCCGGCGTGAGGGACTCGAGAAGCCGGAATATCCCCGGCCGGAGCTGCGCGCGGTGCTCGAGAAGACGCTTGGCGTTCCTCTTTTCCAGGAACAGGCGATGAAAGTGGCCATCGTCGGCGCGGGCTTTACCGCGGCCGAGGCGGACCAGCTGCGCCGCGCGATGGCGACGTTCAAGTTCACCGGAGGTGTCTCGCACTTCAGCGAGAAGCTGATCGAGGGCATGGTCGAACGCGGCTACCCGCGGGAGTTCGCCGAGCGGACGTTCCGCCAGCTCGAGGGCTTCGGCAGCTACGGCTTCCCCGAAAGCCACGCGGCTTCATTCGCCAAGATCTCCTACGCATCATCGTGGATGAAGCATCATCACCCCGACGTGTTCTGCGCCGCGCTGATGAACGCGCAGCCGATGGGCTTTTACGCGCCGGCGCAAATCGTGCGCGATGCGCGCGACCACGGCGTCGAGGTCCGGCCGCCATGCGTCAACGCCAGCCGCTGGGACTGCACGCTGGAGAAGACAGGCGGGCGCTACCTTGCTGTGCGGCTCGGCCTTCGCCAGATACGCGGCCTGTCGAACGCTGATGGCGCGAAGATCGTTGGCGCGCGTACGATTACACCCTTCGAAAGCGTCGAGGACGTCTGGCGACGGTCTGGCGTGCTGCGCGCGGCGATCGAAAAGCTGGCTGACGGCGATGCCTTGCACGGCTTCAGCGTTGATCGTCGGCAAGGTCTTTGGAAGGTGAGGGGGCTCGGTGAAGCTCCGCTACCGCTTTTCGCGGCAGCTGATCGATCCGCCGAGACCTTCAGCGGGGAAGGCCTCGAGCCAGAAGTCGCATTGCGGCCGTTGACCGACGGCCGAGAGGTGATCGAGGACTACCGGGCGCTGCAGCTGTCGCTTCGCGCGCATCCGCTGACGTTCGTGCGCGACGAGTTGACGCGGCGCGGCGTCACCAAATGCGCCGATCTCGCCAACATTCGGGATGGCCGATACGTCGAGGTCGCCGGCATTGTCCTGGTCCGTCAGAAGCCCGGCTCCGCCAAGGGCGTGCTGTTCATCACGATCGAGGACGAAACGGGCATCGCCAACGGCATCCTCTGGCCCGACCGTTTCGAGGCACAACGCCGGACGATTATGTCGGCGTCGATGGTCGGCATGAAGGGGCAGGTTCAAAAGGAAGGCGAGATCATCCATGTGATCTGCAGCCGGATCGTCGACCATGGCGACCTCCTCCACCGCGTTGGTGACATGTCGTTTCCGCACCGGACCGGGCGTGGCGATGCCGCGCAACATCCGGGCTCGCCCGATCGTGGCGACAAAGGATGGAATCCTGAACCACGCAACCAATACTGGCCACCCCACGCGGACGGTATGGATCCGGAGGAGGTCGTGCGGTTCAAGTCGCATGACTTCCATTGATCGGTGTCGAATTTGCCGAGGCATCAGCGTGTCGTGATCGCGCTGTCCGTGCATATTTTGCGCACCGGCGTCACCCGCTGCTCTGACGTCCGCGTTGATGTGCCGGAGATCCGCCTCGCTCTTCGTTGTCTGCTTCCGCATTGCCCCGAGAAATGGCCGCTTACGTTGTTCTGGGACGCGGCCGCACAGAACAACGAGATTGGTCGTGCCCAAGGCGTCACAGCCGCGTTTAACGGGATCATTCGCCAGCTTCGTCGAGCCGGCTGCTACGAGGAAGTCACGCCGCCATGACCAGTGATATGAAGCACGCGGGACAAAGAGGATGAGACTGTCTCATCCTCTTTGTCAGAGTCTCACCCACTCTGTCGGTTGGCAGTGGCAGCGCTAAACCAATCCAAGTTCACTAGCCTTGGTGAATGGGCGTCAGCGCGCGAGGATATGCGGATCACGCGCCCATGCGGCCGGACGATCAACCTCCCGGCTGTGAAAATCGTCGAGCGCTTTCGATCGGACGGTCCAGTTACCCAAGCGATTACCCGTTTGCGTTGCACTACCTGCCGGCGCCGCGGGCACGCCACGGTCACGCCTGTTCCGGTCCTTAGGCTTTAGTCTAAGGTGGCATGCGATGGCTCAGGACAAACCAACCACAGGGGACGAGATGCAGGACCTTCTCGCCCACCTGCTCGAGGGGCGGTTGGCCTGACCGAGGCGTACTGGAAAAACCTCATCGGCCCCGTCATTGCCCTGCCGATTGTGATTCATCCCAGGTCAAACTGGCGGATCAATCCAAAGGGTAAGCCAGCGGAGATTGAGGCGATCGAGAAAGCTGCGGCAGTGGTCCGCGCAGCTCATCCCTATGTCCTATCGCCCCGAACAAACGACGTGTTGAAGGGAGAGGTCAGCCTTTCGGGATCAAGACGAGGACGGCAGCGAGCGACATAACAAATAGCGAAAGCCAGATCGCGATCTGACCGAAGATGTGGAGGACGAGGCCCATCCAGGAATAGCGTCGGCGAAGCAGGACAGTGCTTCCAACCGCAACGAAGAACGCGATCGTCGTTGGCATGGTGATGGAGGGTGAACGAGATAGCGAAGCCTCTGCTATAGGCATAAGGCCGATCGCCATAACAAACAGCCACGAGAAGCCAAAAATGAGTGTCCCGGATAGATCGCTGAGCGCCGGCGGACGGTGCTGAGAGGCCACAAATCGACTTTGATCTAGCGTTGCCAAGATGTTCATTTCGCTCTACATTTTAGGGCGAGGTGCGCCATGCAAATTGATACGAGCCAGCCGATCATGTTCGATACGGATGCTATGCCAGGGAAAGGTGCAGGCACGTGGCAGCTGCACCCAAGCATGGGTGTGGAACGGCGGGTTGATGTCAATCAAGCTACCGACCGGGTCTCCGTAATCGCGAGGCTTACCGTCGCTATTCTCATCGGAGGCGGGTTGGTCGTCGCTTCGATTACCAATCTCTTTCTGTAGCATCAGTCGACCTTCGGTCCTGCCGGTGCACCATGCAATGACTGGCGAAAGTCGATATTTCGCCGATGCTCGTCCCCAAGCAACTCTTCGGCACCAGCTATGATTTGACTGTCGGCAGCGACAGTCGAAGGGGCTCCCGTGGAAACAGGGTGTGCAGCAGTGACAGACCCGCCACCGGAATAGCGGGCAGCAACGCTGTTTTCGGTAGCAACAGCCGGAATGGTCATATCTGCAAGGGCTGGATTGCTAAGTGCGGACTGAATGTCGCGCTCAATACCCGAAGATCGCTCACCGGCCCACTTTTCGATGACCGCGTTGCGAGCGTGTTCCTGTGGGGAAGAAAGGTTCGTATCCCAAAGCCCAGGGAGAACGCCACGAGGCGCGTTGCCCACTTCCTTATCGTAAAACTGGGCGAGGTCCTGACGAAGATCTTGTGACATATTGAAGCCATGGCTTTCCGCATAACTTGCGTGCTGCTCTAGGGACTGAGACAGTTCTCGGTAATGGCGAGCCTGTTCGTTATACGACTGGATACGGCTCAGCGACTCCTCAATCGCCTTACTCCTGGACTCTGAGTTTTGTGACCGGGCAAACTCTCCATTCTGATGGAACGTACCGTCGCTAACACTGACTGTGCCACTAGAAGAATGGTCACGGCCGGTCTGGTTGGAGGCGGCAACCGACTGATCTCTGCTAGAATTTGAGGAGTCGCTGACTGACGTCGTGTCGGAGTTCGTTTTGCTTCGCGTATATGCAACGCTCGCGTCGCCTTGGAGACCTACAGCGCTAGCAATCTTTCCAACCACGCCCCCGCCGCCTTTGCCGCCGCCTACACTTACACCGGCGCGGATCTGACCAGAGCGCTGCCCGGAGTCGTTCGTATTACTCCCGCTCTCATTTTGGTGCCGAGTACCGCTGCCAACTGCGTCACGGTTCTGCACACTCGACCCGCTGCTAACAGTGTTGCGGTCACTAAGTTCGGAATTGCTACCTTCTCGAATGCCGGAGCTTGAGTCAAAGCCGGACGAGTTCTCGCTGGACCACGAATGACCATTCCGAAGTGAGTTCAAATGTGAGATTTCACGCCGACTGGCTTGTTCGAAACCATCAGCTACACGGGCGGCCATGGCGGACTGACGGCTTTCTGTCGCCACCGAGCCTGACGTCATCGAAGCACTGAAGGGCAGGTTCGATATTGCCTTCGAGGTATCGTAGACGTTCTGGCCGTTCCCGAAGGAGTTGGTCGTCGCGCCGTTGTCATGGCGGAAACTAGATCCCATCCCTCCGGTCGAGAAGGTAGGTGCATCCGACCACTGATTGCTCTGCCGCATGTTCGACGTCGAGTTGGCAAAGCTGGTATTGCCGTAGCTGTAATTCCCAGTCGTCTGCTCGGCTGCCGCAGCCTCGGCCGCATTCTGCGCTGGACTAAGGACCGACGTTGCCTGGCCGGAAATGCTCATGGCACCCTTAGCGAGACCGGCCGCGAGGAACGGCACTGACATCAGCATGAAGCCTGCGATTGTCGCAGTTTCCGCGTTGACCGCGCCGATGCCGGCATAGGTCCCCAGCGACATCCCGCCTTCCGCGACGCCCTGCGCGGCGCTGGTCGCCCGCGTCATGCAGATCATGTGGAGGATCACGTAAAGCGGCCCCCACGCAGCGAGATAGAAAAACCCGGTCAAATACCCCTTGAGGGCGCCGACGCCGGTCTGCGGCATCAGGAACAGCGGGAAGATGACGGGGAACATCGCATAGAACACGACCGTCAGGACAATGTTGAGGATCGGAACCCAGCTCATCGCTTGCTGCGCGATGGAATTGTACGTGTTGCGCGCCTGGATGTCCGCGCGCGTGGTCGCGAACGTATCGATCGACGCCGCGCCCGGACCACCTGCCATGCCGTCACGCGCCTGCATAAAGGCATTGATGGCTGTGTTTTGGCGCAAGATCGTCTCGTAGTTCGCGCTGGACGCCGTGAAGGCCTGATTGACGATCGGCACATCGCTGCGGAGCTTGGCAGAGGCGACCGAGGTGGACAGCTTGGGATAGGTTTCCTTGGCCCAAAGCGACGTGTGCGCCTCGATCATTGTATGCCAAAGGCCATCGAGCATGCCGTAGGCCTGACGGCAGGGAACTATGCTGCTGGTGGTTGCCGCACCCGAACGCTCGACCCAAGGCTGCGAGCGCGCAGCCGACCCA
>JAJNQF010000464.1 GCA_021154945.1 Sphingomonas sp. | reverse complement strand
CTCGACGGCTTCGACGAAGCGCGTGCCGCGTGGATGCACCGCGCTGCCCGAGACGAGGATGAAGGGCGCGAGACCCTGGCGATAGCGTTGCGCGGCGAGCAGTGCGTGGAGCTTGCTGCGCGGGCTGAGTGTGGTGCCGACATCCTCTGGACCGACGCCGGGCACGATCAGCAGCGAATAGCGGAAGGCCTTCCAGTCGGTCCGCGCGGCAAGCGTGCGTGCGCCTGCATTCTCGCGCTGGTCGAGCGGTTCGAACCGCGTCGCCGCCGTCGCATCGTTGGCATCGAGCAACGCCACAGCCAGCCGCACGCTGGCCGCGATCGTCGCGGGCGGCGCATCCGACGCGGCGCGCGCGGTATCGATCGCGACTTTCACGCTGTCGGCGAAGAACGGCGTGTCGGTGGCGAAGATCGGTCCGTCGATCTTCGGGTAGCGTCCGGGCAAGCCGAGGCCGTAGACCCGGAGCACGACGTTCAGTGCCTCGAGTTCCTGATCGATGCCGGCCGCCACCGACATGTCGGCATTCGACTTCGGCCGCGCGCCATTCTTGGACAGACTGGCGACGACCATCGCCCGGTCCTGATCGGTCCAGATCGTCGTCTCGATCACGCAGGCGGGTACGTCACCGCACGCGGCAATCCGTCGCGCCCACGTATCGAACGTCGCTGTCGGCAACCGCCCCAGCGCCCCGAGCATCGGGAACAGTCGCTCCGACAGCGTGTCGACGACCGTATCCGTTACCACTACCGATGAAGGCGTTTCCGCCCACACCGGTGCAGCCGCCGTCATCGCCAGCGCCGCAAGCATCAAACGCAAGCCCGTCACCAGGACTTGCTGACCACGAGGCGGACGTTGCGACCGAAGTTCGGTCGGCCGTAGATCGCGTCGGCCGTGCCCTGGCCGCTCAACTGGTCGGTGCGCGTATTGCCTTCGGTCAGGCCCTTGGCATTGAACAGATTGTCGCCGACGACCTGCATCTGCCACGTGTCGTGCGTCAGCGTGATGCCAGCGCCGACCGTCTGGTAGGCGGGCAGCGCGGTGTTGTTGAAGAAGTCGACATAGCGTTTGCCGGTATATTCGTAGCGGCCGTAGATCTGCACGGCACTGCCCGCGACGTCGAAGTCCACCGAGGGACGGATGTTGCCGTAGACCTTCGGTTCGCGGACGAGCTGGTTGCTCTCGACATCGCCCGCACTCGCGCCATTGGCGTTGACGAGGCTCTTATATTGCGGATCGCTGATCGTCAGCGCGCCGGTCACCGCGAAGCCGTACGGCAGCGCGAGGTTGCCATCGATCTCGATACCCTTGATCTCCGCCTTGCCGACGAATGGCACGGACTGGTCGTTGCGACCGGTGACCGGGTCGAGCGCGACAAACGATGCGTTGAGCGGATTATAGCGCGTATAGAAGCCGATCAGGTACAAATACGACCGGCCGAATGCGGCCTTCAGCCCGACCTCGTACTGGTTCGCCTTCGACGTGATGATCGTCGGGTTGATCTGATACGTGACCTGCGTCGAGGGCGGCGTTTCGAGATGCGATGCGCGGGCATAGGCGCCGAGATGCTGCGTGACGTCGTAGTTGATCCCGCCGGTCCAGTTGGTGATGTTCGGGCTCAGCTTCGAATTGATGATCTGGCCGGTGAACGCACGGACGCCGTCGTCGGCCAGCGTGGTCGGATCGCCGAGGTTGGCGGAGGTCGTCGCGAAGGCATAGCCGTTGAAGCTGTACCGTTCGTGGCGGACACCGCCGTCCAGGGTCAGGCCCTTGGTCAATTCCCACGTGTCGTTCGCGTAAAGCGCGTACATCTTGGCGTCGGTGTTGCCGCGGTTGAGCGTGGTCGTATAGCGCAGCACCCCGTTGTCGGTGACCGAACCGACCGCCTGGCCCGCGGCGTTGTACGCGATCAAATCGAGCGTCCGCGGCTTGCCCTTCACCTCGAGCAGATAGTCCTGATACGCGACCTCGTTGGTCTCGCCGTACAGGCTGCCGTATACGCCGACGCGGAGATCGTGCGTGCCGAAGCCGGTCGCGATCGAGCGCGTGACGCTGAGATCGCCCTGCGTCGAATAATATTTGGAGACGACGTCGCGGAACTGCGCGGGGACGACCAGCCCGGAAGCGCTGTTCGGGTCGTAGACCTCCGCGCCGTTGGTGCCGGCAATCGCATAGCCGAGCCGGGTCACGCCGGCGCCGAACGCCTTGCGGGCATTATCCAGGTTGGTCGGGGTGCCGATCCCGTTGCTGGTCGCGTTGGCATAGGCGTTGGCATCCGACGGGTTGCTGGTCGAATACAGCGCGTTGAAATGGAGCTTGCCGACGCTGACGCCGCCCTTCGCCGCGACCTTCCAGCCGTCATAGTCCGCATCGTACTGGACGCCGACATTGCCGAACTGGGTGTGGCGACCATTGCCGAGATCGGCGTCGACGTTGCGCGTCGTGCCGTCGGCCTCGCGGAAACGGATGTTCGCGTTGCGCAGCGCGGGCGAGTTCATCGTGCCACTGAAGAAGTCGATATACTGGTTGAGCGACTTGCTCGGATCGCGCGGATCGGCGGTCGGGATCGGCAGATAGAAGACGTTGTGGTCGTTCAGGTAATTGCCCGACACGCGCAGCGATCCGTTGCTGAAGTCGTGCTTGATGTTGGCGCGGACCTGGCCGCCGCGATCGTTGGGGAAGCCGTTGTCGCGGTAGCCGTCGTGGCGGCGCAGGAACCCGCCGATCGCGTAATAGGTCGAATCGTCGATCGGGCCCGCCTGGTACGCGTCGAGCCGGTAGAGGCCGGTGTCTCCGAGCGTGACCTGCGCCTTGCCACGGGTCGTATCGGTGCCCGACACGGTGATGTTGTTGACGATCGCCGCGGCATAGCTGGCATAGACCGGGGCAGGGCCGCCGCGCACGACCTCGACGCGCTGCGTCATCAGATCGAACCGGTTGATGCTGTCGCCGCGGAAGAAATTGCCGTCATTCTCGTGGAACATCGGCAGGCCGTCCTGCTGGAAGGTGACGAGGCCGCCGTCGCTCGGCAGGCCGCGCAGGCGGATGATGTTCTGGACCTCGCCGCCGGTGTTCTCGACCGCGAAGCCGGGCAGCTTGCCGAGCAGATCGGCGAAGTTGATCGGCGCGAGCTTCTGGATGTCGGCGTTGCTCAGCGAGTTGACCGCGTAGGAGACGTCGAAGCGGCGCTGCTGGCGCGCCGAGCCGGTGACGATGATGTCGCCGCCGGTTTCGCTCGCTGCGGCGTCAGGTGTCGTGGCGTCCGGTGCGGCGGCTTCCGGGACCGCATCGGCCGAGGGTGTGGCGGCGGGAGGCGTGGCAGGAACCGTCTGGGCCCAAGCCGGCGACTGCGCGGCAATGCTCAACGCGATAAAGGCGCAACCCGTGCGCAAGCCAAATTTGGTCATCTGTTCGTCCCCAGCCCTGTTCGATGCCACGCCGCTGGACGTGGAATATGACGATTTTAATTAATTTCACGAAATAAACTAATCGACTATCGGGATCGGCGAGGGAGCGGGCGATGGCCTATGCGAAGCTGAGACTGGACGACGACGAGCGGCGGATCATGCAGGTCCTGCGCTCGGTCGGTGGGCGATCGCGCAAGCAACTCGCCGCCGATCTCGCGATGAGCGCGTCGAAGCTGACGCGGCTGTCGAGCAACCTGCTCGCGCACGGACTGATCGAGGAATGTCCGAGTTCTGAGCCGGCGACGCCCGGTCGGCCCGCCGTGCCGCTGCGGATATCGCCCGATGCCGGCTATGCGGTCGGTGCGATGCTCCACCGCGGGCTGATGGAGGTGGCGCTAGTCGACTACGCGGGCGGGGTGATCGCGCACAGCTCGCAGCCGTTCGACGATCCGGATCCACGCGTCTTCGCCGCGCGCGTCACGGAATCGATGCACGCCATGGCGATCGAGAACCGGCTGCTCGGACGGCGACTGCTGGGCGTCGGGATCGGCGTTCCGGGCTCGTCGCTATCGCCCGAGGGGAACCGACGCTGGACCGTCGACAGTCTTGGGGCATGGCGCGGGATCGACCTGAAGACGCTGTTCGAGGAGCATATCGGCCACCGGATCTGGATCGAGAACGATGCCAACACCGCGGCGCTGGCGGAATATTATGTCGGTGGTCTGATGCGGCGCTGTTCGACCGCGGTAGTGATCCTGCTCGGCCACGGGATCGGCGCGGGGATCATCGTCGAGGGCCGGATCCTGCGCGGCGCGATGGCGAGCGCGGGCGAGATCGGCTGTCTCTATCCCAACGACCGGCCGCGCCCGTCGACGCTCGACCTGTTGATGACGA
>JAJNQF010000448.1 GCA_021154945.1 Sphingomonas sp. | reverse complement strand
CGCGCAACCTGCGTATCGCCAACAACCTGGTCGAGCGGACCAGCTTCATCGGCATTCAATGCTCGCAGTTCGATGGCGTCGAGATCGTCGGCAACCGGATCAACGACTGCTACGACAATGCAATCGACGTGTATGGCGACGACACTGCCGGCCATTCCACGGTCGTCACGTCGCATCGCGCGACGATCACCGACAACCAGATCCGCGGGTGCAGCATCGGCGTGTTTCTGGAAACCGTTGCCGACTGCGTCGCCGCCCGCAACGTGATCGCCGACTGCAAGATTGCGGGCGTACGCGTCAATCGCATCCACGGCGAACCCCGTAACCTGACGATCGAGCGCAAC
The DNA here is from genome assembly GCA_021154945.1 of Sphingomonas sp. GTDB lineage: Bacteria > Pseudomonadota > Alphaproteobacteria > Sphingomonadales > Sphingomonadaceae > Sphingomonas. The sequence goes on along the minus strand of JAJNQF010000448.1, from coordinate 58,219 downwards.
AGGATCAGCGGCACGCCGATCGGCGTTGCGATGGGCGGGGATACGGGCGGCGTCGTCATCCGTGACAACGACATTCGCAGTTTCGCAAAGGCCGGTATCGAATTCAGCTATAATGTCAGCCGCGTGACGGCGACCGGAAACCGCTTTCTGCCCGAAAACCGGACGACCCCGATCATACTCGGCCAGCCGACAAAGCTCGGTTCCACGCCCGAGGAGCAGCTCGCGCATATCCGTATCCAGGACAACCGCGTCCCGCGTGGGCACGATCCGCAAAAGCTGTTCGTCAACCGGTATCGCCGCATTGCCGAAGTCGAGGTGGGCCGGTTCGCGAACCAGTGACGACGCACAAGTCGAGGTGAACTGGCGGTACCGGGCCTGCATACGGCGCGATCATTTGCCTGTGCCGATGCAGAACTCGGTGACTTGAGGAGACGGCGCTCGCCCGCGGGCAGTCCCGCTTCCGACCGACGATCCGCATAGGGCCCGCACCGATGACCCGCCGGCCTGTCTTGCGACTGCATCCTTGCCGATGCTAGGCGATCGAATGCATTGGTTGATTGGACAGGCTTCTCGCCATCGCGCACTCGCGGTGGGTCTCACGGCGCAAATCGTCCAATACGGGTCGGCCTTGCTGCTGGTCCCCTTCATGGTGACGCGGTTGTCGGCCCCGACGATCGGCATCTGGTACATTTTCGTGGCGGTGCAGTCGCTCGCCATGGTCTGCGATTTCGGATTTCAGCCAAGCTTCACGCGGGCGATCGCACTGGCTTTGTCGGGCGCCAAGAAGCTCGAACGTTCGGGACTGGGCGAGGTCGTCCCGCAGGGTCAGGCCCCCAACTACCGTCTGGCTGCCGAAACCGTGGCTGCAGCCCATCGCTTCTATCGGTTGCTGGCGATCGGCGTCCTGGTGCTCCTAGTCGCATTCGGCCTGCCCTACGCCACGACGCTGGCGCGCGCAGGTGGTGTGCCCACAGGATCCGTCCAGATCGCCTGGCTGATCCTGTGCCTGAGCATTGCCCTGACGCTCGCCTTCCTGTGGATCAGTCCGGTCCTCATGGGGTCCGGTCGGGTGGAGCAGAACTATCTCTTCATCATCGCCAACCGCGCGACCTTCTCGATCCTCGGGATACTGGTCCTAGTGGCGGGAGGCGGGTTGATTGCCCTGTGCGTGACGTTGATCGTCACGCAAGTTTTCGCGCGACTGGTTGCACACCGGTTCCTGCGCGGCATATTGGGCGACCATGGCGATCGCCCCGCCGATCCGCGTGCGGTACGCGAGGTGCTGAGCATGATCTGGCCCAATGCCGGACGCATGGGCGCGGTCGCGATCGGCGGATTTCTGATGACGCGCTTCAGCCTGTTCGCCATTTCGAGCTTCGTCGGGGTAGTCGCAGGCGGCGCCTATGCCTTGTCGGTGCAGCTGCTGATGGCGTTATGCGCAGCCGCCCAGTTGCCGATGCAGGTCGCGATGCCACGACTGATCGCAGCGCGGGTTGCGCATGATGGTCCGGGACTGCGACGCCAGTTCGGTGGCGCGATGGTGCTCTACACGGCGATTTTCCTGACCGGTGCGGCCGTCATCCTGTTCGCCGTTCCTGCGTTTCTGGCGCTGATCGGCAGCCATATCGCTCTGCTCGCGCCGTTAACCCTGGCCTTGCTGGCGGTCGTGCTCTTCCTGGAGGGATTTCACTCGAACGCCGCCTTCTTCATCACCACAGCCAACAACGTGCCGTTCCTCCGCCCCGCTTTGCTGTCGGGCATCGCCGTGGCGATCGGAGCGACGCTGTTCGGCTGGAGCGGCGCGGGGATAACGATGATCGTCCTGTGGCAGGGGATCGTGCAGCTGTCCTACAACAACTGGCGCTGGCCATTGATGGCCTGGCGGGAGATCGCACGTACATGACCCGGGATACTCCGAACGCCGACGGCCGTTTCGTCTGGCGCCCCGAACCCGATGCGCCGATCGCGGGACTGACCAGCGAATGCCTGTTCGAAAGCACGGTGCGCATCGATCCTCGTGGCACAAAACCGACGCTCACGATCGCCATCCCGACATATCGACGCCCCGGCTTGCTCGAAGAGACCGTGGCGAGCGTTCTGGCCCAGACCGATCTCGACGGCGTCGAACTGGTCATCGTCGAGGACGATCCCGGATCAGCCGATGCGGACCGGCTCCTCGCCGCGCTGCCCGGGCTCCACGACATCGCCTTTCGCTATTACGGCAATGCCATCAACGCCGGGCTGTTCGGCAACTGGAACAGGAGCCTGTCGCTCGCACGCGGCGAGTGGGTCACGATCCTCAACGACGACGACCTGCTCGACCCTGTCTTCGTCGCGGCGATGCGCCGGACGCTGTCCGCCGATCCGGCGATCGACGCGGTCGCGTGCTCGCTTCGGTTTCTCGACCAGCGTGCTGGCGTGGGTGACCCCGCTGCGCCGCTGTCCCGCGCGGAAAAGCTGCGCAACCTGTTCCGCTTCGGACTTGGCAAGACGCGCCGCCTGCGCCCTGAGCAGATGTTCTTCGGAAGCCTCGCCGGAAGTGGCCTGGGGCTCATCGTCCGGACCGAGGTGATCCGTGCGCTCGGCGGGTACCGCGCCGCGGATTATCCGTCGGCGGACTATTTCTTCATGACCCGGCTCGCGCGCTATCATCGCTTCGTCCAGCTTCGTGCACCGCTCGCGATCTCGCGCGTCGATACCAACGTCTCCTCGCGCCCGGAGACCCAACTGGGCTTCCTGCGCTGCCAGGCCCGGCTCCAGGATGCCTTGCTCGACAGCGGCATTGCGCCGCGCTGGTGGCGCCATATCCAGGCGTCGACGATGGGCATCGCGTTGCGCCATACCAACCGGTACTGGAACCAGGCGTTCGATCGCGAGGACGTCGCACGCGCGATCGATGCGACCATCTCGTTCCGCCATTTGCGCGCCGTGCGGTGGTACCGCTTGCTGATCGGCGCGGTATGAGCGCCGCCATGACGACCGCTACAGCCCCCTCCCCCACGCTCGATCCGATCGATCGGCCGCTGCGCATCCTGAACGTCAGCCAGAATTATTACGTCCGCGGGGGGATGGACGTCGCGATGTTCCGCCTCGAGGACATATTGAAGGCGCACGGCCACCAGGTCATCCCTTTTGCCGGCGCGGACCCCGCGAACAGGCCGAGTGAATACGCACGCTATTTCCCGCCTGCACCGCCCACCAGCGATACCGGCTCGGCCGATCTGCTGCGGACGCTCTACTCCCCGGCCGCGCGGCGCGCGATCGGTCGGGTCCTCGACGAACAGGCGATCGACCTCGTCCACCTGCACAGCTATTTCAAGCGCCTGACACCCGCCATCCTGCCGGAAATCGCGCGGCGCGGCATTCCGATCGTGCAGACCATGCACGAATATCGCGCGGTCTGCCCGATCTCGCTGCTCTACCGCGACGGCCATGTCTGCACCGACTGCCACGATCGTCGCTACACGCAGGTGATGCGGCATCGCTGCGCCGGGGGATCGCTGACCCGGTCGCTCTGGAACATGGCGGAGATGCGGTTGTCGGACATGCTCGGTCACAAGCGCGACATCGCCCGCTACCTGTCGATCAGCGACTATCAACGCGATCGCCTGATCGAGATGGGCATGGCAGGCGAGCGCATCGAGACGATCCATCACCCGGTGACCTTGCCGCCTGCGGCCGCGGAAACGCCGCGCGACTATGTGCTCTTCGTCGGACGGCTGGAACGCTACAAGGGTATTTTCCCGCTGGTCGACGTGGCGCGCGCGCTGCCCGCCATCCGCTTCGTCTTCGCAGGCGAAGGTCCAGACGGCGATGCGGTGCGTGCCCACGCTGCCGGCCTCGCCAATGTCGAATGGCGTGGAAATCTGGACGGTGCCGCGTTGGCGACCGCGAGGAACGGCGCCTTGTGTGCGGTCGTCCCGTCGCTCGGGCCCGAGCCGTTCGGGCTCACCTCGATCGAGGCACTGGCGCACGGCACCCCGGTGATCGCATCGGCAATCGGTGGGGTCGCCGAGACCGTCCGCGATGGCATCGACGGTTTTCACGTCGCCCCCGGCGACCACGATGCGCTGATCGACCGCATCCTGCGCTTTGCCGACGCGCCCGACATGGCGCGCCGGATGGGGTTGGCGGGCCGCGCTCGCGCTGCGGAGGATTTCTCGCCTGAGCGCTACTATCAACGCACGATGGCCGTCTATCGGCAGGTCTTAGCGGCCAAACGGAGTGATGCGGCATGATCGCAAATGTGATCGCAAAGCTTACCGGGCGGACCTACGCCATCGATGCCGGCGACATCGGCTACCTCATCGCGAAAGGCGCCATCCCGTTCCTGCGCGGCCTAATGTGGAGCTTGGTCCGGCTACGGCGGCCAAGCGGCCTGTTGCTTGGTCCTGGCATCCAGTTCGTCCAGTCCGGTCGTCTCCGGCTCGGTCGCGGCGTCGCGATCGGTGGCTATGGCTATGTCGACTGCGCCGCGAAGGACGGGCTGTCGCTTGGCGACCGCGTGACGTTGCGCGAACGCGTGTGGATCCAGAGCCGCAGCGGCCTGAACAGGCGTGCAGCGAGCCTTACGATCGGCAAGCGAAGCTATATCGGCCCCAACGCCGTCATCGGTCTTGGCGGTCCAGTGATGATCGGCGAGGACGTCCAGATCGGCGCCGGCCTGACCATCACCGCAGAATCCCATGAGGCCGGTCCAGACGGCAGCTTCGTTTCGGGCGCGGTATCACGCAGGGGCGTTACGATCGGTCACCGGTGCTGGCTGGGCAACAACGTGTCGATCCTCGACGGCGTCACAATCGGCGAAGGCGCGGTGATCGGCGCAGGCTCGGTCGTGACCCGCTCGATCCCCGCCTTCTCGGTCGCGCTCGGCGCACCGGCGCGCGTCACGCGATCGATCGGCTCTGCAGATCAGCTCGGACGGTAGGACGGCGCCCCGACGCGCGGCCCCGCTTCCGGCCCTACGCCTGCCGCCATACTGACACGCGCAGGGTGGGGCGCCGGCAGCCGGCGCTTGCCGCGCCGGAACAACGCCTTTGCCTGCCGGAACGCAAAGGGATGACCAGCATGTTCCAATGCGAGGAACGCCCAGAGGATCGGCATCACCTTTGACGAGCTGAAGATGTCGATGAACAGCGCGGCCACGGCAAGCATGACGAGCGAGAACTTGCCGATGCTGCGCTGCTTGAGCGCGCGCAACGAAACCACGATCCAGCCCAGGAACAACACGACCCCGATCAGCCCGGTTTCGCCGAACACGCGGACGTAATACCCGTCGACCGCGTTGCTCCACGCACCCGGTCCCCAGCCGACGAACAGCGTAACCCAGGTCGCGGCGGTCGACTTGATGATGATCGGCCAGCGGACGGCACGGTATTTGAAACTCAGATCGCCGCGCGTGTTCGGCATATACCGGTAAATCAGGATCCCGTTCAGGAACCGCTCGCGATAATAGCTTGGTCGCGGCACGGTCGGAACGCGCTTCCACGTATATTTCAGCAGGCTCCCCATCGCCAGCGGCGTTTCCGATTCACCAAGACGCGACTTGCTGATCGCCGTGTACAAGGGCTGTGCGGCGACCGTCGCAACGACCGCGCCGGCGAACCCAACCGCCATCGTGCGGCCAGGGCGTGCGGCCGCAAAGCTGACAAGGATTCCGAGCAGCGTAACACGCGCCTGGGTCAGGAAGATGAGCACGATCATGAACGGCGTGAGCCACAGGGCCGGTGCCGCATAGGCCAGCATCGCCAGCATCGCCGACGTTTCGAACGGTCCCGAGGTATTGATCGTCAATCGTTGCGATGCGCCGGCAAACTTGCCGATGCGCCCGATCACGCCGAAATATTCTGCCCCGCCCCATATGATGAAGACGCCGCAGACGATCAGCAGCGCAGTCCGCAGCGCGCGCGTGCTCAGCCGCGGCGCAGCCTCGTAGATAATGAAGAACCACGTCATGTATTGCGCTAGTCGCAAGCCATAGACGATCCCGACGAGCCCGCCCTGGGCGATGTTTATGACCGCGGTGAGGAGCCCGAAACCGATGAATATGAGATACGCGCGGGCATAAATGGGGATCGACAGGCGCCGGCGCGCAGTGACGATATAGATGAAGAACGCGAACGCACTGATGAGGTCTTCGGGACGGATGGCTGCGGCGCCGATCGCGTACAGGTCGATCTTTGGCGCCAGAACGTACAGCGCGAAAAGGACCAGATAGATATTCATCGCACGGTTCCGGGGTGAAGGACGCCAACGTCGGATCGGCTGGGCGACAGCGGCTATGTCACAGGCGATCCGCTGCTGGCAACTCCGCCGAACGGGGCCAGCAGGCGCGGGAAGAAGCGGGCCGCCTCGACTACGGCACCAGCGTTGATGGCGCGCGCATGCGCGATGCAGGCCTGCCGGATAGCGGTCCAGTCGCCGGCGAGATCGGCGACACGGTCTTCGATCAGGGCGAAATCTCGTTCGCGATCGAGCGTCATGAGATGGCCGGGCGTACGGATGCGGTCGCGGATACACCCCGTATCGCTTGCCACTACGTCGACACCCCGCGCGAATGCTTCGAGCATCACCAGCGGCTCGGCCTCGTCGATCAACGTCGTCGGCAGGACGAACAGGTCGATATCGGCAAAGAACCGCTCCTTTTCCGCGCCCTCGACGGACCCACGATACTCCACGCGGGCCGGTCGCCCATCCGGCCCGGGGACCGTTGCGGCCGCCAGGGCCGCGCTCAAGGCAGGATCCGCACACGGACCGGCGATCACCAAGCGCCAGTCATGCCCGCGCGCCGCAAGGCCCGCGAACAGATCGAGCAGATAGGGGACCCCCTTTTCCCGCGTCAGCACGCTCATATGACCCAGCGTGACCGGCCGTTGGGGGCGGACCCGAGGACGGTCGTCGTCGATCCGCGGGCCGAACAGATAGGCGTTGGAGAGGCTGGTCGCGCGATCGTCCGTTTCATCGTCCAAATAAAGGTCGGCGAACCGACGCCGCATGTCGTTCGACAGCAATATGTGATGCTGACGGCGCCCGCCTGCCGCGACCAGCGCCCTCATCGCGCGCGACGGGCCGAGGTTGATCGGGCGGAAACTGTGATGATGAACCCAGTGTTCGATGCCGCGCAGCCGCAGGATCGAGGCCAGCAGGACGAAGAGCCAGACGCCGCGTTGTCCCGGGACCGAAAGATAGGCCCGGTCATCACGTTTTCCGCCGACCGCCAGTGCGAGCGCCGCACCGATGGTTCGCCTGAGCTTCGTTGCGCCGCCCCCCCCGGTATCACGCAAACATACCGGTGCGCCGTGCGTCACGAGATACTCGAGCATCGCCCGATTACAGTTTGATTGACCGTGCAGCGGAGGCGGAAGGGCGCCGACGAACCAGAGACGGGCGCCGGATTTGGTCTTGGACCCGGTCGGGACGGGAGGGCGCAAAGCTGCGGCGATGGGCATGGATGAAGCGAGCCTATGGGGGAAGCGGATCGGTGGTCGACGTTGCCATCCCGAAACCCGTATGCGAGACGCGCACCTTACCGACGATCACGGGCGAGGAAAAGTGACCGCATCGTACACCACGCGTCACGACGACGTCACCGCAGCGACGGGCCAGCCCACGCACCGCGACGATGTTATCGCGAAGACCGGCTATACTACACGTCGCAGCGACTTCATCGTGGCGGCCGGATTGCTGTGTCTGGCATTATTGCTCGGGGGCGGCAGCCCGATCTCACCGATCCAGCGCATGATCGTCGAGATCGCTGGCGTCTTCACGCTCGGATGGTTCTTCGCGCGCGGATGGCATGCGCCTGGCAGCCGATCGGTCACGACTGGGCTGATCCTGATCGGGGCCATTGTGCTGCTGATCGTCCTGCAGATCATTCCGCTTCCACCCGGCATCTGGCGGGCGTTGCCGGGACGAGAGATGGTCATCAGCGTCCTAGACGTCATTGGTGCAGGTAGCACATGGCTGCCGCTCAGCCTCGATCCGACCGCGACGCGCGAAGCGGGGTATTTCCTTATCCCGCCGATAGCGATGTTCGTCGCGACGCTGCATCTCGATCGTGACGCACAGCTCAAGCTGGTCCTGTTCATCGTCGCCGCGGCGGTCGTCAGCGCCGTGCTGGTGATGATCCAGGCCCAGGGCGCGATGTGGCTGACGCTCTACGACGCCCCGCATGCCACGAAGGGCAAGGGAATCTTCGCCAACAAGAACCACAACGCCGCCTTGCTGGTGGTGGCGATCCCGCTGGCGGCCATGCTCGGGCGAAGCGCCCTGCGGTTCGCGCAGCAAAGCACGCAGCGTGCGGTGACCGGTATCGTGATCGCGATCCTGGCGCTGGCGGTGCTCGGCTGCCTGTCGCGGGCGGGTATCGCGCTGCTGCCGATCGCGCTTCTCGCCTGCGTACCCGTTCTCGGGGGCTATGCGCTGGTAAAGCGCCACTGGAAGATCGCCGTCGGCGCGGCCGTGGCCCTCGTGGTCGCCGCGATCCTGATCGCGCAGTCGTCGATCGTGAAGGAAACGCTCGACCGGTTCGGTGCTAGCCAGGAGGGCCGGTATGTCTTCTGGCCCGACGTGATTGCCGCGATCCGCCAGTTCATGCCATGGGGATCGGGCTTCGGAACGTTCGTCCCGGTGTTCCGGATGAGCGAGACGCTCAACGCCGTACACCAGACCTATACCAACCATGCGCATGCCGACTTCATGGAAATCGCGCTGGAGGCGGGCGTGCCCGGCCTGTTGCTGGTGGTCGCGTTCCTCGTCTGGTTCAGCGTTACCGCATGGTCGCGACTGCGCGGCCGGATCGATGCGCCGGACTTTTCGCCGATGCTGACGGCCGCGACGGGTATCCTGCTGTTGCTGGCGGCCTCGATCGTCGACTATCCTTTGCGGACGCTGTTACTGGCCTGTGTATTCGCAGTTTTGGCAGCGATCCTCGCGTCTCCGCTGCGGTTTTCCGCCTCGTCCAATCCTTTTGGTACTGGACGTGATACAGCACCGCGCCGTCCTCGCCGAAAGGTCAGGCTCTAGCCAATCAGGCAAACCCCGGGTAAGCGCCCAACTCGGTTGCAGAAACAGTCTGTAGCCCGGTAGTATCTTGATAGAGGCCATAATGAAGGCTGGTTGTTTCCTCCTGCTGTCGAGCATGTCGCTCAGCGCTTGCGTCTCGTCCGAAAACTGGAAGAAGCTGCCGGCTGGCCCGGCTGCCTACAACACCATTCCGGCGAGCATCCCCGTGGATGCGCGGCCCGAGTACCGCATCAATCCCCAGGACAAGCTGACGATCACGGTGTTCCGCGAGCCCGACATGTCGGTCGAGGAAGCACCCGTCGAGACGGGCGGCACGCTGGTGCTGCCGCTAATCGGCCGGATCCGCGCGGCGGGACAGACGACAGCCGCGCTCGCCAATTCAATCCAGTCGCAGCTTGCAGCACGCTATTTGGTCGATCCTCGCGTGTCGGTGATCGTCGCGGAATCGCGCGCGCAGAGCGTCACGGTTGATGGTGCAGTCGGTATTCCCGGGGTTTACGGACTGCAGGGCGATACGACATTGCTTCAGTCAATCGCGCTGGCACGAGGCGTGACCCGCACCGCGACATTCGACAAGGTAGCGGTTTTCCGTACCATCAATGGTCAGCGTCAGGGCGCGCTCTTCAACATCAGCGATATCCGCAATGGCGATGCAGAAGACCCCGTGCTGCAGAGCGGCGACTATGTCGTCGTCGGCAATTCGGCGATCAAGGCGGTCGGATACGACCTTCTGACACTTGCCCCAGCCGCGGCGCTCTTCATTCCGCTCGTGAACTGACCCTTGCTTCGCCATCAAATACCCTCGTTCGTCCGGATTTCGCATGAATAGTGTCACCCCTAGCCTTTCGCGTTTCCCGGATGCGGATGCACCGCTGCTCAACGACGTGCCGGACGAGACCAAGGGTCCGATCGATCTGCGCGCCGTGTGGTCGGCAGCCTATCGCAACCGCGTCAAGTTGCTCATCACGGTCATCGTGGCGATGCTGCTCGGCCTGCTGATCACGTTTCTGAGCACGCCGATCTTTCGTGCCGACGCGCTCATCCAGATCGACCAGCAGGCGGCACAGATCCTGGCGGGTACCGATGTCGAGCCGAGTGAATCGATCCTCGACGGCGACCGGTTTCTCCAGACCCAGATCGACGTGATCAAGAGCCGCACGCTGGCGCGCCAGGTCGCGGAATCGATCGGTCTCTACCGGAACAACAGTTTCCTCGAGAAGATGCACATCACCCCTGCGGCCGAACCGCGGGGGTCTTATAATCTCGTCCAGACGCGTCGCGAGCAGGTTGTCGACGCGCTCCAGAAGAATCTCGACGTCGAGCTTCCGGTCGACTCGCGGATCGTGACGATCTCGTTCTCGAGCCCCGACCGCCAGCTGTCGGCGCAGGTCGCCAACAGCTTTGCCGACAGCTTCATCGTCAGCAACATCCAACGCAAGTTCAACACGTCGGCCTATGCCCGTCGCTTCCTCGAAGGCCAGCTGGCCCAGACCCGCCAGCGCCTGGAGGAATCCGAGCGTGCCCAGATCGCCTATGCGCGTTCAGCCGGGCTGATCGACGCGAGTTCGGGTTCGTCCGAAGGCCAGTCCACAGGACCGAAGTCGCTGACGACGGCGAACCTGATCCAGCTGAACCAGGCCTATGCGCAGGCCGTCAGCAACCGCATCATGGCCGAGCAGCGGTGGCGTGAAGCGTCGGGAACGGCGCTGCTGAACCAGCCCGAAGTGCTGAGCAACGCCGCGGTCCAGGTTCTGATCCAGGAGCGCGCCAAGGCACAGGCGGAATACGCCCAGAACGCCAAGCGCTATCTGTCGGGCTACCCAGGCCAGACCCAGGCTGCAGCGCAGATCGAGACGCTCAACAACCAGATTTCGCGCATCGCCAGCGGCATCCGGGACGGCGTCCGCCAGCAATATCAGATCGCCTTGAGCCAGGAAAAGGCGCTCGAACGCGATCTCGACAGGCTGAAGGGCACGACGCTCACCGAGCAGGGTCGTGGCGTCCAAGCCAACATCCTGCGTCGCGAAGTCGATACCAACCGCGCTCTCTATGATGCACTGCTCCAGCGCTACAAGGGCGTGAGCGCAACCGCAGGCGTGTCGTCGAACAACGTCTCGATCATCGACCGTGCCGATCCGCCGATCACGCCTGTGTCGCCGCGACTGCTGCTCAACCTCGCACTGGCGCTGTTCACCGGCCTGTTGCTGGGCGTCGGCTATGTCGTGCTCCGCGAGCATTTCGACGATGCGATCCGCTCGTCGGAGGACGTCGAGACCGAACTCGGCACGAGCATGATCGGGCTCGTGCCGATGCTCGCCGCGGGCCAGAGCCCCAATACCGAGTTGCAGAAGGTGCGCTCGGAGACGTCGGAGGCCTATTACGCGCTGCGTGCGGCACTCGAACTCGCGACGCCGACCGGCGCGCCGCACAGCCTGATGGTGACCAGCACGGGGCCGTCGGAAGGCAAGTCGACCACCTCCTATGCGCTCGCCCGCGGGTTCGCGCAGATCGGTCGCCGGGTGATCCTGATCGACGCCGACATGCGCAAGCCGGCCCAGCATCGCAATCTGGAGCTGCCCAACAAGTTCGGCCTCGCCAATTTGTTGGCACGCCAGGCGACGCTACAGGAGGTGCTGCAGCATACGACCACGCCGAACCTCGACTTCATCTCGGCCGGACCTCTGCCCGTCAATCCTGCCGAACTGATCGCCGGATTGGGGCTGGCGAAGCTGATCGATCAGATCAAGGACGATTACGACATTATCCTGGTCGACGCCCCGCCGGTCCTCGGCCTCGCCGATGCCCCGACGCTCGCCTCGCATGTCGACGCGACCTTGTTCGTGGTCCAGGCCAATCATGCCCGCGGCCGCCAGGCACGGATCGCACTGACCCGGCTCAAGGCCGCGCGCGCCTATGTGGTCGGTGCGCTGCTGACGAAGTTCGATGCCAAGGTGATCGGGCATTCGACCGATTACGGCTATTCGTACAGCTATGGTCAAACCGATCAGCGGAGCTGAATGCATGCCGGATACCGGTGAAGCCATCCCCCCGACGCCCGGTCAGCCCGTTGAGAAACCAGTCGGCAAAACGGCTCGCAAATCGGGCCGTGTAGCCCGCACGCTCATCGCCGTACTGCTGGGGACTGGGCTTTGCTGGCAGATCGGCGGGGCTGGCGTTGCGGCACTGGCGGTACGATCCTCCGATCCGCACCTGCTGGCGGCGACCGGATCGGCCGCGCATCCCCAAGCCGGGTCGGTCATGGCGCAAAGCCTGTTGGCAGCCGGACAGCGCGCGCCAGCAGCTGCGCTCGCTCGGTCCATCCTGCTGGTCGATCCCACCAACGACCGGGCCATGCGCGTACTTGGCCTTGCGACTGAAGCGCTCGGACAGCGCGACCAGGGCGCCATGATCATGCGGCAGGCAGCCGCGCTCGGCTGGCGCGACACGCCGACGCAATTGTGGGTCCTGCGCGATGCCGTCATGCGCGACGACTATGTCACCGTGATCCAGCGCGCCGACGCGCTGGCGCGCCGCAACCGTTCAGGCGAACTGACGCAGCCGCTTTTCCGGGCTGCGGTCACCGAGCCTCATCTGCGTGGTGCGCTTGCCGACAGTCTCGGCGACAAGCCGATGTGGCGCGGTGCGTTCTTCGCCGATATCCGCCAGAACCTCCCCGCGACCTCGACCGCGGGCATGGAAGCGCTGTTTCGCGACATGAAGGCGCGCGGCCAGACGATCGGGCCGATCGAATGGCTGAGCTATGCCGAGCGCCTGATCGATCTCGGCCAGTTCCAGCGGGCCCGGCAGGTCTGGGCGAACGCCTTCAAGGTCCCCGCCAGCCGATTGTCGACGTCCCCCTATGACGGCAATTTCGCACTCGCGGCTGCGCGGCCCAACGACGCACCGACCAGCCGGTTCGAATGGGTCTTCAACCCCGATCTCGCAATGACCTTCGGCGAAGCTCCGGGCGGGTCGTCGCTGACCATCCCCACCGACATCACCGGCGGTACGCCGCTTGCCTCGCAATTGGTGATCCTGCCTGCCGGCGAACATACCCTGACCGCCCGGATCGACGGGTCGCCAAACGCTGCTGCTGCCGGATGGACGATCACCTGCCTACCGTCCAAGCAAATCCTGCCGCGCCGCCTGGCGCGCGGTGCGAGCGACGAATTGTCCAGCGTGACGTTCGACGTCCCGAGGGACGGTTGCGGTGCACAACAGCTTGCGCTGATGACGCGCGACCGGCTGGATGCGCAATCGGTCACGATCGGCGACGTCCGCATTCGCTGACCCGAGGCTTGGCTACCGGTTCGGTAGCCACCCCAGGGTCACCACGAGCGCGCCAACGGTCATGTATTCGGCATGTCGTTATTCGGCGTGGACGGGGGGATTGTTCACCAAGCCTGCCTTGCGGCGCTTGCGCCCCAGTGCGCGCAGCAGGTTTCGCTCGATCAGCCGGTAGCAGAGATAGCCTACAGCGATCGCGAACAGCGATATCAGCGGCACCCCGATCGCGGTCGACAGGTTCGGCATCATCACCGACGCGACCTTGCAGACGCATGATATCGCGATCACGTGGACGAGATAGATGGAATAAGACGCATTGCCGAGCTCGGGCAGCACGGTACCCGAATAGGGTTTGCGGAAATCGGCATAGATCGCGAGCGAGACCAGTGCGGCCGACGGCACCCCGAAAGCCCAGACCCGCCATGCCGCACCGCTCATCGGCAGGGTCAGCAGGACGAGAACACAGCCGAGCAGCATCCAGGGGAACAGTCGGCGATCGTAGAGGAACGTGCCGATCGTCATCCCAAACACGAACTCGATCATGATCGGATTCTGCAGGAAGAAGGACGTTCCACGCCCCGACAGGACGAGCGCGAGCATGACGAACGCGGCCGTTGCCCAGGCCCGCTTGGTCAGAGCCATAGACGCCGCGGCAACGGCATAGAACAACACCTCGTATTCGAGCGTCCAGCCAACGTTCAACACCGGATAGGTCTCAGGCCCATTGACCCACGACATGAAGAACAGCGACTGGAGAAGGTGGCCGGGTCCCGAAATCTCGTTTCGTGCCAGCCCCGGGATATGCGTCAGAGCAAACGTCGCGGCGGTCATGATCCAGTACATCGGAACGATCCGCTCGACCCGGCGCTTCACGAACACCGATGCCGTCGTCTCCCGGCTTGAACCGATAAAAACGATGATGAAGCCTGAGATGACGAAGAACAGGTCGACTCCGTAGACCCCCAGTTCAAGTACACGGTAGGGATCATCACCCCCGAAATAAGATATCGTCGTGATATGTGCGTGATAGGCGACAACGACCGCAGCAGCGATGAACCGCAATATCTGGATGCGCAGGAATGTACGCTTGTCTTGCACTGCTAACGGATCCGAATTAGGGAAGGTGATGAGCCCTCCGCGTATGCAAAGACCGGAATGGAGGCAACGGAGGCGATCAACATAATATCCCGTGTTTACCGCAGGCTAGGTCGGGGATCTGCCATCGCGAAGGCCGCTTGGCTTGCCACCGGCCTTGGCCTCACCGCTGCGACCGGATCCGCATCAGCACTATCGCCATACATCAAATCGCAGCGCGACCAAGTGGTGTTCGTGGGCGACAGTATCACTTTCGGGCAGGGGTCTTCGGACCCCGCCACAAAATCCCGACCTGCGCTTTTCGAGCAACGCTTCGGGACGAAAGTCGATGTCGTGAACAAGGGGATCAACGGCATAACGCTAGGGTCGATCGCCGGAATAAACGATATCGGCGCGATCAAGCGACCGGGCGTCCGCAACGTCGCGATCGTCCTGGCCGGCTCGAACGACCTCGAACAGGGCGACAAAGCGCCTGCGCTGTACGGCACCTTGCGAACCTATGTGACGGGCCTGAAAGCGAGCGGCTGGAAGGTCGCCGTCGGGACCATTCTGGCGCGCCATTTCCCGCCCAACAAGGAACGCGAACGCCTTGCGCTCAATGCGATGATCAAGTCCGGCGAGATCGCGGCTGCCGGGATCGTCGTGATCGATTATGCCCGCGCGCAGGACAAGGGCGGGATTCCGCTGGCGGATCCCGTCCACCCCGACGACACCGGTTTCGTCACGATGGCCGCGCTCGAACGCCCGGTGATCCTGCGCCTGCTGCGATCGAAGTGACTGGGCGCTGCGGACTATCGGGCGTGACGATCGGCGATGTACCTCCGGCGGCCGGCATCGGCGGTTGCGCTGGCCAGCGCCCCTCGGGATGATTGTCGCATCACGATCCGGGGCAAGGTTTGGCAAGGCGAAGTACGCCTAGACCTTGCCGTTCGCCAGATCGGCGTACCGACGGGCGAGTTCGAGATGCGCGGCTTTCGCACATCCGTCGTTGGTCATTTCCGCGATGGACCACTCCTCGGCAGCCCTGGCGACATAATATTGGCGATCGTTTTCTGGCATGGGGTTTGGCCGAAAATCCTCGAAATCGATGCGTCAAAAGCTGCACCGAAATCTCTTTATCGCCGATAAGCTACGGAATACATGGTATATATGTACGTATTCAGGGTAGAATTGAACCGTATCGATCAGGTCCGGTCACGCTCGCAGGACAGCCAAGCCCGGCTGTCCCGCCGGTTCGACACGAGAATCGTTGATCTAGCCGCAGCCCGGGCGACGTGACGCCTCTCAGGCCTGTCGCTCGGCGCGATCGCGCTGCCGCCAGTAGAAGGGCTGCATCGACAGGCGCTGCTTCCAGCGGTTCGACAATTTGGCCTCGCGGCTGCCCATCTTGTAGCCGGCATATTTGGCGAAGGTCCGCGTCACCGCCGAGGGGAGTTGCAGCGGATCGTGCCGCGCCAGATAGGTCAGCTCCGAGCGGATGAAGCGAAGCCCCTCCCCCTCGGCCCTGCCGAAGGTGTCGAGCAGCCAGCGATTGCGACCGTGGAACACGCCGACATCGAAATACCGGCGAAATTCCTCAGCGACCGTATAGCCGTGGCTGTGGATTACCTCCGCGTCACCGCGATAGGCGATCCGCCAGCCCTTAATCAACATTTGTCCCGCGACCAGCTGGTCCTCCGCGAAAAAGGCATCTTCGGGGAAGCCACCCACCGCCGCCAGCGCTGCAGTGCGATAGGCGGCGAAGGAATCCGAACAGAATACCGTCTTCACGCCGCTTCGCGCGCGATCCTCGAGCGACCGCGTTTCCGATGTCGGGGGATAGTTGGTCAGGCGAGCGTGCCGCTCGATACCGCGCGCGACGGTGCGTGGCAGCTGCCGGCCATAGGCCATGCCGACCTGTGGGTCGGCAAACGCGTCGACCAGTCGGGCGATCGTATCCGGCGCCTGCGGAATGGCATCCTGCGTCAACATGACGACGATATCCGCCTCGGGCCGCATTTCGACCGCGCGCTGCCGGGTCCCGCCATGATTGAACGTGCGACGCTCGATGCCCACCACCGTCGCACCAAAAGCGCGGAACGCCGCGCAGCTATCGTCGTCAGATTCGGAATCGACGATCAAAAACTGTTCGGGCGCGAGCCCCTGCCCTGCTAGCGCCGGCAACAGCGCCGACAGATAGGCGCTGGCATTGAGCGTCGGAATGACCACCGACACGCGCGCCGGATCGATCGTCCACTGCTGGGTCCCGGGCTGCGTTGCGGTTTCGGGCACCGGAAAGGCCGGGTCAGAAGGCATTGTCGTGCCTGATGACGAAGATGGTCCTGAACAAAATCCACATATCCTTACCCATCGACCAGTCGCGCAGATATTCGAGATCGGACGACAGCCTGTTCGTCAAGTCTGCGGTCAGAACCGTCGCCCCGCGAAAGCCGCGGATCTGCGCAAGACCGGTCACGCCCGGCTTGACCGCATGGCGATGCCGATAGCGGGCATCGATTTCCCAATAGAGCTGTTCGGCCGCGCGGGCCGACAACGCATGCGGGCGCGGCCCGACCATGCTCATGTCGCCACGCAGCACGTTGATCAGCTGCGGCAATTCGTCGATGCTGTTGCGCCGGATGAACTGGCCGATCCGGGTCACGCGACTGTCGCTCCGGGTCGTCAACACGCTGGCCGTCGCATCGCATTGGTCGTCGAACATGCTGCGGAACTTGAGCATCATGAACAGCGTGTTGTCCCGGCCGATCCGCTGCTGGCGGAACAGGACCGCACCGGCGGATTCGAGACGGATGGCGATCGCGATACCCACCAGCAACGGCGACAGCAGTACCAATGCGATCGCCGAGACGACGATGTCGAAGAGCCGCTTCATGATGCGATCGCGCAGATGCAGCGGTCCGGCCGACACCACCAGCGTACGGTGGTTATGGTAATGGCTGACGCCGATCATGCCGATGCGATCGACTTCGGGCGTGAGGATCTCGCCGTCTACCGCCATGCTCTTCAGTACGTGCGCCCAGGGGACCACGCGGTCATCACGGCAGGCGATCACGACGCGGTCCGCATGCGCGACGAGCTTGGCGAGCCGGTGATATTCGAGCGGATCCTCGGTTGTGGGATCGAACCCGATCTGGGCGGCATCCAGGATCATGCCAGGCGACGGCGCAGTCCAGGCGATGCCGTCGACCACCACGACGGTGCTGAACGGCGTCCCTCCCAGGCGGCGCAGCATGATCCGACCCAAGATCAGCCGCTCGCCGATGATCAGCCCGGCTGCGCTCAACGTGCCCGTCCAGAAGACAAAGCGGGAAAACGCCGCGCCGACCTTGAAGGAATAGGCGATGATCAGCATCGCCGCGGCCGCAAACGCGATCGCCCGGATCGCGGTGAACGCACCGACCCGCGGATCGCGCAGGACTGCACCGTTATACGATCCGTTGATCGCCGCGACCCAGAGATAGATCGGCAAGAGCACGCTCAGCATCGTCGTGCCGTGCAGCGTGGACCAGGTGCCGAGATACAGCAGATTGGCGAACAGAAATCCCAAGCCGATCGCAATCACGTCGGCACCCGCCAACGCCGCGTAACAGCGTATCCGCCGCGTCTCCATGTTTCTGACCGAGATCATGGAGTCTGGAAGGATCAAGGACTCTGTCGCGGTGGCGATGCTGTCGTAGCGACGATTGCTCTGGATATTCATCAAGTCTGTTCCGGTGGACCAATTGAGTGGCTTGCCCGCCAGCGTCGGCCTATGCCACGAATCAGCGACAACCGTTAGTCCCGAAGCAGCGGGCGGAAGGGCGCGCGTCGGCCACCATATATGTGGACGCAATGCATCTCGACCTGCGTGGTCAATTGAGCCTTCGCGGTAGGCGTTCAGAGGCTTCTGCCCGGCACCTGGACAGGCTTAGGCCCCAACGCCCGGCAGGACCGGTCGTAGCCCCCTGGCTGCCCGGGGCCTGAGCATTCTGGGTACCGGTGAGAAGATGTTGGGTATCTGCCTTTACGGCCTGCACCATGGTCAGCGCTGTGACCTGCTCCCCGTTTTCAGGCCGCGGATAAGTTAGCATGGATCGCTATGTGCCCTTTGCCGGGGGCGGTTCGTAAACTCGGCGAGTGCCAACCCGCCAAGACTGCTGTGCAGATGCCCGGTATAGCCGCGTGTTGCTCACCACCCTGCCTGTCGATCGCTCCCGTCAGCCTCTCCGCGCGGTCGGTATGGAGCGTAGCGTGCCGACGGGCTCGGCTAGCCACCGCCCCGGTTTCCCTGCGTCAACGATCGTGAATGATTGCCGGTAGCCAAGGGCTGTTCACCCATGAGATGTAGCAGCGAGCTTTTTGAGAAGTGGTCCGTTTATCAGCCGGATATCTGTCGTTCGAACCAACCGGACCCCAGCCTTGGTAAGGATCCACATGGTGTCATTGCTTTGCGCAATCGGCACGCCGGCGATCGTTTCCCGCTCAAGCTGGTAGGTCCAGACTTCACCACGGCGAACATTGGCAACCCGGTCTTCCGCGGCCTCCCGGCCGGCGATCGATCCGCTCGCGAGAACAATTATCAGCGCCAGAAGGAAACAGCTCGCCTGAGCCATAAGGATGCTGGTCCGATCTGCCAGAGTACCGCCGTTCCCTCTCCGCCGCTCAACACAACGAATGAAAAACCAGGCGCCAACCGCCAGCGCAAACAAGGACACGCTTGCGATAGCCCAAGCGACAAACGTCGTCACGATTGCCGTAAATCCTTCGACGGAAATTGCCACGTTTGAGCTACTGAGACTCGATGGATCGATACTAAATCTTTTGAGAAAGGCTTGGCGGTAGGTCCACCCCGAGAATTGCAGGACCGCCAAAACAACTGCAATAACCAGAGCCGAGTCTATCAAACGCCCGTAAATAGCACCAAATTTCGAAGCGCCTGTTTCGTCCTTCATGCCTGGTTCTCACCTGGTTTATGACAAGTACGGAGCCTCAGCCCTCCGGCTTGACCTCGATCGCACAGTGCACAGTCTTACCTGCGCGAAAGCCCGCTTGCGACAGGCCTCCAGCGTTTCGCGGTCACCAGCCACCAGCCGGTTGCCCGCAACGATTTCAGCGAACGCGCTGGGCGATGCCACCCGCATCAGGTGCTGGCCGCCTTCCCACATCGGCATGCGCAAGGTCCGCGCCGCCATCCGCTCCGGCAACAGCCAGCTCGTCGGCAGGCTGCGTACGATCGGGCCGGCGAGGATCGCCCACAGCAGCGCACCCACCAACAGCGCGATCAGACTGTCGCGGCGACGTTGGCGCCACTGATCCTCCGCCATGACATGCGAGTCTAGCTGACGACCGAGCTTCGTTGCGACCTCCTCGATCACCTGCCGGGCAGCGGCGATGGCACGGCGATCCTCGCTCCGCCCCGCAGTTCCGACTTCTATGATCTGCCGGCCGATCTCGTGCGGAGTCAGCACCAGCGCCGGACTGTTCACCACCGCCCCGATGCGCTGCGCGGCCACGGAGATGTTCTGTGCCATGATGCCCAGCGTCTCGGCATAGTCCGGCGTGTCCGACGGTTCGGCGCGCTCGGCCGCCAGCCGCTCGACCGCGCGGCGCAACAACGACACCTCGGCGCGCAGGTCCTCGAACGCCCGTGCCGCTTCGTCCTCGCCGTCCACCATCCCTCATCTCCTATCGACTGAGATCATGATTCTGTTGCCGGTCACGCTCGAACCGTATCTGACGCTCAAGCACCTGCTCAATCGACGGCGTCCTTTCGATACGGAGGCCCAGCTCCGGGGCGCGACGTGCGAGCTCTTCCTTCAGCATTGGATCATGCCGGAGGTCGTCGACCATCATGGCCATGCGTTGCGCGACCGGCCCCGTACGGGCGTCGCCGCGCTCGGCCTCCAGGACGCGCCAATGCTCCATGAACCGGCCGGCGCGCAGCACCGGGTCGGCCCGAACGCGTGCTTCCTCAGCCAGGGCCCGTGATGCGCCCCGCATGTCGCCGGCCGCCACGTCCCGGGCAAGCTGTGGATTACGCGTGAAGGCGGACGCAAGATCGCTGCTGCCGTGGTAGCGCGTCCTGTCGAGCGCCTCGCCGGCCCGCGCCAGCGCGTTTTCCTGGTGCGGCAACACCGGCAGCCCCTTGTCCTGCATGCGCGTGATATCAACCGCGGCACGCGCATAGCGCTGGATCGCCTTAACCTCCCCCGGTCGGCTCGTGCTTTCGGTCACATGGTCAGGCACCTCTTGGGGCTTCGGCCTGAACCCGGCGAACATCGAGCGTGCTTTGGCCTCCACCTTCTCGATCACCGCCCGCACCCGCTCGGGCAGCCTGATCTCGCGCCTGTCGGCAAAAGCACGAGCGGCCTCCTCAGGCTCGGCCGCATAGTCCGCCGCCATGTCCTTGGACCGGTCGCGCGACAGCACCGCGGCAAGTTTCGCGTCGCTCGCGAAGTCGTCGCGCCCGTAACGCAGCTGCACCCCGTCCCGGTGCCGCGACAGGGCGACATAGGCCGCGTGCCGGTCCATGCCCGGCGTGGCGAGCACGTCGACGCGGTCGACTGTCACGCCCTGCGATTTGTGAATGGTCGCAGCATAGCCATGATCGACATGGGCATAATCCTTGAGGTCGAACCCGACTTGGCGACCGTCATCGAGACGCACATCCATTCGTTCGCTCGATACGGCCTCGATCATGCCCAGCGTGCCGTTCTTCACCCCCAGCCCGCGCTCGTTACGCAAGAACATGATCCGGTCACCGGTCGCGAACTGCCGCTCACCGCGCTCCGCCTGCACGGCAACGTCGTCGCCAAGGTCCCCTGTCGCGCGCAACCGCTCGCGGGCATCACCATTGAGTGCGAGCACTTCGGCGTTGGTATGGGTCAGGATCATACGGGTCAAACCCGGCTCTGCCTGACGCTGCCGGTCCCAGCCTTCAACCAGATTTGCCCGCGCCGCCTCGCGCGTGTCCGCCGCGTGCACTATGCCGTGCTCACGGTACGCGCCGATCGCCTCGGATGTCCTACCGGTCGCAAGCCACCGGGTCGCGTCGCGCTGCCACGCAGCCCGCTGCCGACGGATCTCGGTGATCTCGGCCGCACCGTGCCGCTCGCTAATCGACCGGAACGCCGCCCCCGCCTCGATCGCCTGCAACTGCTCGGGGTCCCCCACCAGCACCACCTTGGCACCGGCCTGGTCCGCGGCCGACAGCAGCCGCTCCATCTGCCGCGTCCCGATCATGCCCGCCTCGTCGACCACCAGCACGTCATTAGGTCCGAGCTGTTCACGGTCCCTGCCCCATGCATATTCGAGGCTCGCGATGGTACGCGACGTGATACCGGAACCGCTCTCCAAATTCTCCGCCGCAATGCCGGACAGTGCGGCGCCGCGCACCGTGTAGCCGGCGTCCTCCCACGCCACGCGTGCGACCCCCAGCATCGCCGACTTGCCGCTGCCGGCATAGCCCACGACGGAGGCAAGTCCGTCGCGTTCGGTAATCCGCCCGAGCGCGTCCCGCTGCTCGTCGGACAGGGTAAGCCCCCTGCCCTGCGCCGCGTCCAGAGCGCGCTGAACGCGAGTGGCAGCAACGAAATGATCCCTGCTCTTTACAAGCCGGTCGGATGCCCGCTCCAACCGCATCTCGGTCGCAATCATTTCGCGGCTCGTGAACCGCGCGTTCCCGCGCCCGTCCTTGCCCAACGCAACGAGATCTGGCGACGCCTTCACACCCGCCATCACCCGGTCATACTGATCCTTCCCATCCGAATGCCGGAAAGCGAACATCGCGAGGTCGCGGTTGGTGAACGTTGCCTGCGTCCGCGTGATCGCATCAAGCGCGATATTCGGGTCGGCGATGATGCGCTCGCCATTCTCGCGCGCGATGCGGTCGTGATCCTCGATCCGCTCGGCTTCGAGCCCCTGCCCCGGTCGCCGCGATGCAGCCGGCCCGATCTTGTGTTGCGGCTCCAGTGCGATGCCCTGTTGGGCATAGGAGCGGTGGTCGATCCGTGCATCGATTCCAAGCTCTGCCAGCCGTTCGTTGACGTGCGCACTCCACGCCTCGCGCCACTGCTGCAGCAGCTCGCTCCGGTTCCAGTCCCGCGCCTTCTGGCCGAACCCGTCACCGCCCACCTCGCGCATCGCCAACATGACATGCGCATGCGGCTTCGGACTGCCGTCCTCTGTCCTGTCCCAATGCACGTTCAGGTCTGCAACCATCCCGCGCTTCACGAACTGCTCAGCGACAAAATCGCGCGCTAGCGAAATGCCCTGCTCACAATTCATCTCGCGCGGGATCGAGAACTCGATTTCCCGGGCAAGCTGCGCGTCCTTACGCTTCTCGCCCGCCTCCACCTCGTTCCAGAGCGTCGTACGATCGCGCAACCGCTCGGGCGCGCGCTCTGGCAACATTATTTCCGAATGAACAACTCCAGTCTTGCCGGAGAAGTTATGATGTCGTTCCAGACGCTTATCGAACAGTTCGGAAGCAGAGCGATACGCAGCGGCAGCAACGGCGCTCGACCCTTTCGCGCGGCTGATGACCTTGGCGGAGAAATGGTAGATCGCCATGACAACCCACCTATTACACTTCTGCGCACACGTCGGCAACGACGTATAAGCGCGCACTCCCGACCACTTCGTTTGGTCGCTCATGACTTGCTGTTGCAATACGACAGTGACATACTCTGCCTTCGTGATGAACCATGCGGGTACAGACACGATGCGTAAAGTACGAGACTATGATGCCGAGCTGAAAGCGCTGAACGAGCGCGCTCGCGATATTAAATCAAAGAAAATTCAGCAGCTTGGCGAACTGGTCGTCGCGACAGGTGCTCAAGGCCTCGATACCGAGACCCTCGCAGGCGTTTTGCTTGCTGCGGCTGCTACACCCGATGCTGATCAGAAGGAGGCTTGGCGTTCGAAGGGCGCCGCTTTCTTTCAGCGACGGGGTCGAAGACCGGCTTCAGGCGACGCGCATAGGGATAGCGACAAGCCTGACGGCAATAGCCACGGCGGAGCGGCGCAACAGGGCTCTGGTCCTGCGCTTGGAAGCGGCAAGACGTCGGACTGATACGCGGGGCTGGGTGGTGCTACGTCGCGAACGCACTCGTCACCTGATCGAACTGGGCGGCCTCGTACAGAAGGCTGGACTGGTCGACCTCGCCGACGACGATCGTGCGACCATCTACGGCGCTCTGCTGGATCTGGTCAGCAAGGCTCGTGACGACGTAACCGGCGACGCGCTGCTGTTGTGGAGAAGACGCGGAAAACGCGCGTTCGATCTGGAAGCCAGCGATGAGACGCTGAAAAGCCAAGCCGACGGCGATCCTCGAACGAAAGTCCCCTTGAGGTGATCCGCTATGACAAACATTTCTGTCTTCCGGCGGCAGGCGTATCGGCCGTTGCAATCTATATCGATGCGATCAGATCCCTCAAGCTGGGCGACCTGTTCGTATTCTTCATGAACGGCACCTCCGCCCGCTTAGCTATCGGAGCTATCGTCGACTCACAGATTGCGCTGATCGCTGTCCGGCTGCTGGCTGGACTCGTCGTTGCTGTGGTGGCCGGGACGCTCCTCGCACGCGTTGCCGGCATACGAAGAAAACCTGCCGTCCTCGGGGTTCGTCTCCCTTTTCCTTGCGGTTGTGGTGTCCGGGAATGCCAGCCTTCCGGATCTGGGACGGCATCGGCAATCACCGTTGTAATGGGCGCGGCAAACACGGTTTGCCAGCGCGCGGGCGAAGTCGGGATCGCCGTGACGTACATGACAGGCGCGCTGGTCAAGCGCGGACATCGGCTGGCGGGGGCGCTAAGGGGCAGCTCGTGCTGGGCCTGGTTGTCGTACCTGACGCTGTGGTGCGGGTTGATCGCAGGTGCGGTTGCCGGTGCCCTCGTTTATCCCCGCGTTGGACTAGTGGGCGTCTGGTCAGAGGCCGTGGCAATCACGGTGCTGGCGATTTATGCTACAGTCCTGGGCCGCTGTCGAACCTGCGGAAAGACCCGATAAACCATGAGCCCAATACCAGCTACTGCGACCGGAAGAAGCGCAAAACCCGGGGAAGGTAGTACCCCTATGGTTGCGATCGAGCGGATGGTCATCGGCGTGCTGGTCGCCGGCTTCGCAATCGGCACGCTTACGCACACCCTCCACCTCGTCACTGGCGGGTGGATAGTGTTTGATAACGCACCCGTCTGGATGAACGTCTACTGGACCGCGCTGGCTGCGCTCGATCCCTTCGCCGCGGTGCTGCTGCTCTGGCGTCGTTCGACCGGGCTGACGCTTGGTGCCGCCATCATCTTGAGTGATGTCGCGATCAACAGCCATGCGCTGTACGGGCTTGGCCTGCCCTTCGGGTTCCTGTCGCTCCAGACCCTGTTCTGTGGAGTCTTGCTCGGTGCAGCCGGTTTCCTGATGGCGACGAAACATCACGCACAGGAGACGGGCCGATGACGGCGATCATGGCGTTGCTTGCGACCGCGGTGACCACACCCGCCTGCCCTGCCCCGGTCGGGGAGCCGGTCGCGATCACCTCGACTATGCTGCCTGTAGAGGCCATCGGCGGAACCCATGCAGCCGGCAACGGCTGGCCGCCCCCCGGGGATGCACGCGTCGGTCTGGTCCGCTACGAATGGGGCCTGCTGCTGCGATCGGACGATCCGCGTTTCGCCGATTTTGATCTCTCCCCCGGCCCGGTCCATTCCCGCTCGTCGGGTTGCTGGTTCCAGTGGGAAAGCCACTGGGGCAAACAGGGCATCGACGCGATCGCTGCGCCGCATATCGGCGAAAGCGGCTACACCGTCGGCTACACGCCCGAACAGCCGACGAATCCGCCTATGATCGCCGGCTACCGTTTCGTTTCAGCCGGCAAAGCCTACAGCCCGGATTACGCCTGGGTTGGTCTGTGGAACGCCGATGACGGCACGGCGCGCTCGCAGGTGATCGCGTTCACCGATCAACGCCATAAGGCGCTGGCGACCCTGCCCTTTCATCTGGGTGGACTTTCAACGCTGCCCTCGCCGGACACGCCGGCGCTGGGCATCACCATCATCGGTGAAGGCCGGGCTGATGGAACCGTTCCCTGGTTCCAGCTTCAGTGGAGGTCGGGGATACGCGAGACCACCGCCACGCCTGCGTGGCGACCATGATCGCCGGTTATCGACAAAATCGATTGAGGGACGCATGACTGACCCTGTTTCCCGTTCCTGGCAGCTCCTTATGGTAGGCCCTGGAAGCCGCCACGTTACGCCCGATCTACATGACAGGCTGATGCGCCTGCTCGACCTGCTACCGCAGACTCGGCTCATCGAGCTCGAAACCGATGCAGGCGACGTCAGCGTCTCGCGCGACTGGCCCAGCGACCGCCTGGAAGAGGTTAAAGCGATCGAGGCGGAGATCACCGAAATGCCCGGCATCGTCCGCCTCACCTTGTTCCAGGCGGCCTGACGATGGAATGGTTTCGCCAGTTCGGCCGGGCGGCGCGCAATTTGGGCCGTGTTGCCAGGCAAAACCCCATCTGGGCGGTCCAGAACCTCGTCTTCGCCCCCTTCCGCTTTGCCCGTCACCTGGTTGGCGTGCTGGTCCTCATGGTGGCCGTAGC
This sequence comes from Sphingomonas sp., assembly GCA_021154945.1. GTDB lineage: Bacteria > Pseudomonadota > Alphaproteobacteria > Sphingomonadales > Sphingomonadaceae > Sphingomonas. The sequence continues at coordinate 32,234 of JAJNQF010000448.1, read as the reverse complement.
GATCGTCCTGATCCTCGGCACGGATGGACTGATCTGGTACTTCGCCCTTGGCCGCTATCCGACCCTTGTTGCGATCGTCCAGATGCTGGTATGGCTTGCGATCCTGCTCGTGCCACTCCGTGCGCTCTTCCAGCCCCTGATCCTGCGCTATGGCGGCGTTAACGCCGATGACACCCACGGCTCGGCCCGCTTTGCCACCGACGCCGAAGCGCGCGGTCTGACGGGCGATGCCGGCCTGCTGATCGGTCGTGACCGCAAGTCCGGCAAGCTACTGCGCTACCCCGGCCCCGCCCATCTGCTGACGATTGCGCCAACACGCAGCGGCAAGGGTGTTGGCACCATCATCCCCAACCTGCTCGACTATCCCTTCGCTTGCGTCTGCATTGATCCCAAGGGTGAAAATGCCCGCATCGCCGCTCGCCAGCGTGGCCGTTTCGGGCCGGTCCATGTCCTCGATCCGTTCGGCATCACCGGCCTAGCCCCGGCCGCGTATAACCCGCTCGATCGCATTGACCCAGCCGGCCTTGATGTCGCCGACGATTGCATGACGCTTGCCGACGCGCTGGTATACGACGCGCACACCCAGCAGACCGAAGCGCATTGGAACGAGGAAGCCAAGGCGCTGATCGCCGGCCTGCTGATGCACATCGTAGCGCGTGAGCCTGACTCCACTCGCACCCTTGCCACGCTGCGCGAGCATCTGACGCTGGCGCCGCCTGCCGTCCTTACCCTGCTCGAACGGATGCAGGCCATGGGTGGCCTGGTCGCGCGCGCGGCCAATCGCCATCTGGGCAAATCCGACCGCGAAGCAGCAGGCGTGCTGTCATCGGCGCAGCGCCATACCCACTTCCTCGACTCACCCCGCATGACAGCAACGCTTGGCCATTCAGACTTCCGCTTCGCCGACCTCAAGGAGCGACCGGCGAGCATTTTCCTCGTCCTGCCGCCTGACCGGCTCGACACCTATGCCCGCTGGTTGCGGCTGATGGTGGCCCAAGCGTTGACCGAGCTAGCGCGGGCCCCCGGACGCGCGGTTTGGCCCGTGCTGTTCCTACTCGACGAATTCGCAGCGCTAGGTCACCTCGAGCCTGTCGAGCGCGCTATGGGCCTGATGGCAGGCTATGGGATCCAGCTCTGGCCGATCGTGCAGGATATCCACCAGCTCCGCGCACTATATGGCCAGCGTGCCGGCACGTTCCTGTCAAACGCAGGCGTGCTGCAGGTGTTCGGCGTCAACGATCATCAGAGCGCCCAGCTCGTCTCCGATCTGCTTGGTCAGGAGACGGTCGTGTTCGACACGATGAGCCGCGCACTCGATGCAGAGGCAAGCGGGATCTCGTTCAGTCAGCAAAATATCGGCCGCCCGCTGATGACCCCCGACGAGGTCCGAACGCTAAGATCCGACCACCAGATTCTCTTCCTCGTCGGACAGCGGCCGATCATTGCCACAAAACTGCGCTACTATACCGATCGCGAGTTTTCGGGGCGGTTTGATCCTGCCTGATTGGCCGCATCGTATGTCTGTATCGTATGTTCTGAGTGCTGTTGCAGGCAGCGTGACGCCACACGATACGCCAACACGAAGCCATTCCCCCCAGGATGGTTCCCCACAATGACAGACGTAATGAATGCTTGGATGCCGACGCCACTGGCTTCATTTTTCAGAATATGAATATCGGCAGTATTAGACGGTTTATACCTTAGGTTAGAGAGTTAACTGGCGTCTTACTGGCTGTAAAATGCCTGATTACCGTCAGTTAGCGCAAATTGCCTGTTCCGGATGTGTCGTCAGCCCGTTCCTGGAGTGTCGACAGACCCGTTCTCGAAAGATCGACCGTGCGTTCCTGAAAGGGCGAGTTTCGTTCCCAGTGTGTCGAAGGCGTGCCGGATTACTCAATTCTGAAAGCGTGATTGAATCAGTTCGGTGGGCTTTGCCCACGCTGACGTTCACTTATGGCGGCAGCGCCGGAGGAAATCAGCGTATCGCAAAAATGCCCGACACTTCGGGAACGGGTGAGGCAGGACATTGGAAGTTGCGGTACCCACCGCTCTCTTGCCGAACCGCCATGAGGCCGCTGGGCGCCAGGAGCTTGGCTACCGGCCTAGTTCGTGGCGATGCTCATGGTGATACCGCCGCACAAAACCAATGAACGCCGCCTGATAACTTACGGGTGTGCGCGTACTGTCCGCCTCGATCCAAGTGCGGAATTCGGAATGAAGCGTCTGATAATCCCACCCCGGGCATTCGGCGCGCAGCGTGGCTAGTGTGGCGTCAGTGATCTCACCAGCCGTCGCACGGGTAGCGAGGCTTACGCGCGACCGTCGCAGCATCGCTGTGACATCGATCGTTTCCTCGGCTTGGCGCGCTGTTGCAGCAGGCTCTGGCGTCGGTGGCTTTAGAGTCGGCTTCGGGTCCCGTTCTCCTTGAGTTGATACGGTCTTTACCGGCCGGTCCACATCGCTGCGACGTTGCATCCGCAGCGACGGCTCACGCTTTCCAGCAACCGTCTCCAGCGCGAGCACGTAGCCAGGAAGTGCGTTGCGCTCGACGATCTTGGATATTTCGAACTTGAAGCGACGATACTGCCCCTCGGCGCCTGACTTTTCGAACAACGTCGGCATTGCAATCGCGAAGCCTATCTCCCCTGCCCCGCCGGCATGTTTGCGCGCGACGCGGTACAGCCAGCGTTCGCGTCCACCGGTGAGGTCGAAATAGGCACGGTCGATCGAGAGCACACCGCCCTGCATCATCACGCCTTCCCAGAACCAGTTCGAAACCTCGATCGTCATGCCGCGCGACCGCTCGGTTTTATGGTCAACAAGCTGGGTCCATCCATCGAGCCAGCTGAACGTCGCCTCGCGACGGTTCTCGGCGCGGATATTGGTTTTGACGGTCGTCGACACCAATCGGTCAAGCGCCTGCCCTAGGAGTTCATATGCCCGTCCCGTAGTCGGCCGCCCGATCGCGCGGAGCAGATCGTATGGCATCAAATGAAGCTTGCGCGGCACATCGTTAATTCCGCGCCGGGCCATATCCGCCAGAACGCTCGCGCAATAAATCAATATGTCAGCATCCCAGATCGTCGCCATGCCGTAATCAGGATTGCCTGAAACGTGGCCCCAAAGCCTGCCATCTGGGCTCTGATAATCGATGGGCTTGACCCGCCTCGACTTGGCAAGGCTGAAGAACGGACGCTCCATCATCTCTCGTTGGTCGCGTAGCGGCAGATCGGCGAGGTATGGCAGGAACATGCCAAACTGCTCGGAAACGCTCTGGTGGTCGGGACGAGTCATGCCGTCACGCTCCAGATGTTTCCCCGGGGAAACACCGCTCGACCTGCATCGGTCACAAAAGACATCTGGGGACGGCACAGCGTGTTTCCCCAGGGAAACACGCTCACCGCTGCAGTCCTCGACCCTGAGCCTCCAGATGCTGAAGCGCTTCACGCAGCGCTTCCACCAGCTCCTCGGTTACGGCACCCGAACCCGCGTGAAGCCGGATCGTGACGCCCTGACGGTTGCTCGACTGGATACTCAGGGCGGGACGGCCATGTGGTGTTGTCCAAGTGAATTGGGACACGGTCGTGCCTGGATCGTTCGGCGTTCCGAGCAGCCGTCGCAGCACGTCCGCTGCAGGGTAGGGGGCTACACCTTGATCCCGCCGCGCCATCTGCTCGCGTGCGAGATCGCGCGCCGTGCTTTCGATGGCCTTAGCCATAGCTTTGTCGTCGAGTAGTTGGGCGAGCGCATAGGCAGGCTTGAGCTGCACGTCAGCAGGCGAGGCGAACGCCGCGATCACTGCATCGGGAATATTTGCTACCTTGATCATTTTGGACAACCAGCCCTTTGATACCTTGAGCCGCTCCGCCATTCGGGTCAGGTGGTTGCCGTAATGAACTTTGAGCGCCTCGGCATAATTGCGTGCGCGTTCGATATCGGACACGTCCTTCCGCGCGCGATTCTCGAGATCGGCCAGCCGGAACGCTGCCTCGTCGTCGAGGTTGGCGACCTGCGCGACGAACTGCATTTCGGGATAAGAATGGGTGCGCAACCAGCTGATCGACCAATGGCGCCGTGTGCCGGCGATCACTTCAAAATCATGCGTGGCGTCGCCCTCTAAGCGACGCACGACTGCCGGGACCTTCTGCCCACCCTCGGCTATGATCGAATCAATCAGTTCACGACACCCTTCTTCGGTGAGGTCTCGATAGATGCGCGCATTGCCCGGCCAAATCCTGACGCGAGCGGGATCGAGCAGCAGCTGCGTAACCTGCCGCACTTCACCGCTCGTCACGCGTGCAAGTGCGGTCTCGCGGTTGAGCAACGTCGTTCCGCGCGGCCGTTCGGGTATGGCAGGGACCGGAGGCGTGTTCGTAAGCGCTTCGGCTGGTTCGTCGGCCAGCAACGCTGCAAGATAATCGGATTGCTTACGCGCCACGCGGCACCTCCCGTTCGAAACAAAAGAGGAAAGACCCCGTACTAGGCGGCCTTATTTGCAAGACCTCACGCTGCATGAAGCACGTCCTCTTCCCGCGCTGGCTCGACCCGGCCCCAGCCTTGGCGAACCAACTGTTCGATCTGCCCCATTGCCTCGTCTAGGTTGGCACGGCAGCGCTTGTGCGTTTTAGGCGTGCCGATGGGGCGTTCGAGCTCGTAAATGGTCATCATTCGCATCGCTGCATGGCTGATTTCGGCTGATTCCAGAATTGGCACGGGGAGCAGGGCAGGGCCGAAGCTCTGTTCCATGATTGAGCGAACCATTGCGTGACTAGGATCGTTGCTGTCGAACTTCGAGCAGATGAGCCGCAAGAAACTATACTCGACTTCAATCCCGGCTTGTCCAAGTTGTTGGAGAACCTGGTCCATCATCGACAGGAATTGCACGGTCGAGCAAAAATCAGGCGTAGTCGCTGCAAGCGGGACCAGCAGCGCATTGGCGGCCTGCATCACCGCAAGGCTAATCGTCCCGAGCGCGGGCGGGGGATCGAGCAACACGACGTCATAATTTTGCGCGAGGTCGGCAAGACCCTGTTTAAGTTTACGAAAGCGCGCAGCGAGGACCGATTGCCCGTCCGAACCAGCTGCCGCTAGCTCATATTCGACGTCGAAGAGTTCGAGATTCGAAGGGATGAGGTCAACATTAGGCCACGGCGTTGATTTAACCGCGTACAGCAGGTCGGCCTGAGTCGGATCAATCGAGAGATAAGGATACAGTGTCTCTGCGCGCGTGATGTTAAAATGCGGATTGAACCCAAACAATGTGGTTGTTGTTGCCTGACTGTCGCAATCCACCACTAGTACGCGGTATCCTTGGACCGCGAAATAATGCGAAAGATGACACGTGACCGTCGACTTGCCGACCCCACCCTTGAAATTCTGCACAGCAATGATCGCTGGAATGTCGAGTGGGGCGCGGGCGGGGGATGCTCCCAGCACGTCGCGCATCTGAAGCAGTTCCGCGGCAGAATACCCCAGCCTGCGTCCGTTCTGGCCAGCAGGAGCAGGGGGAAGTCGGCCGTCGTCCTCAGCCATACGGATCCGATTGGTGGAGCAGCCAAGCAATTGGGCAACTTCAGCGATACCAAAGCGAACGTTGAGGCCCTTCCGGCTTTCTGGCAGGAAAGCCTTCCGCCTAAGTCGCTCGATCATCCGTTCGCCTGAGTCCGCGAGCTCACCGATATGATTGACAATGGCGTTCATGCAGCGGTCCGATCATGCTTTTGAAGCTTTTGATCGATGCTATATGCGGTAAAGGTTCAAAATGAAAGTCATCAGGGCGAACAGGGTTAGAGCGGGGCGCCGGATGATAAGGGCTAAGGGCTCGCCGACGGACTAATTCCGCAACCGCTGCGTCCTTGAGCATGACAGCACGCGCTAGGTTTTATGAACCGTACCCAACCGTCGCGCAGTGGCACGTAAAAAATTCCTTTAGAGGTACAATTCTTCTCAACAGTTCTTGGTACAAACGTTAAAGACTATCCATCAATACCAACGACTTCCTTCCAAATTCGTGCATGGCGTTCCTCCGTCGCGGTTCGGCGCTGAATACTTGCCCGGTGCGCTACTCGTTTCAGATGAATTCGAACGCCCCAGATAGCAGCAGCGGTCGCTGCAATCGCGATGAAAGCAGTCAGCATTCTATGACCCCGCAGGTATGTTTCATGACAACTCATACCAGTTCGCCGTACGTCCGCGATTTCGTTTTTTTACACTTTCCTCGGAAACTTTGGTCCCGATCCGAGACTCTGATAATGACCGCCATCCGCATGGTTCAATCGATCTCGCGCATCCGCCATGTGAACCGCGTCATCTCGCCCGCGTAAGGTCATATATTGCCGTATAGGTCGCTGACCCCGATCAGCCTGCAGGCATGGCGCTTGGAGACGCCGTGATCGGCGACCAGCCTCTCCACCGCAGCGTAGCGCTCGGCAGACCAGGTCAGTTTTTCCCAGCAGATTTTTCAGCGCCGACACGTCGAGCATCGTCTCCGCTATCAGCATTTTTCAACCGTCGGTTATCGTCCTCCAGCGTCCGCAACCGCTGCCTCCGACATGGTCATACCGCATACTTCGCCTTCCAAGTGTAGAATGTCCTGTCCCCGATCCCATGCTTCCGGGACAGCTCGACGGTCTTCATGCCAGCGTCATTCCGGCGCAGCAGGCCAATAATCCGATCCTCGGTAAAACAACCTTGGAGCATCATTCGTCTTCATCTGATGAGCGAACAAATGGCATGCTTTTTGGGGGTGGAGGTCATCCGACCCACTATATCTGACTACCCAAACATGGTGCTCAGATCGATGAGGTAACGGCCCGCCTCAAGCGCCCGTGTAAAACGCGAAGCGGGCCGGCCAAGGTGCATCGGAGGAGTCCTTGGCAGTATCGGAACCATCCAGCGGCTATTTCGGCTACCAGCAGACAAAATAATCTTGATTAGGAAATTAAGTCCGCTGACTGCCGTTCGCAGCATCGGAGTGCAGAGAGCAATTTTTTCCGTGTGTGGATGCACATCCGCTGCCTCGACGCCCATTACGACAAGGTCACCGTCGACGACATCACAATGGTTCAGTTTGCCTCAATTCGGCTGTGGCTTCAGGACTGGGGTTTACGGCCTCAATCGCCGATCGGGCTCTCCCCGTGTTTGCGCAGAACGTCGTTGAAGGCTTCGGCCATCAGCGCTTGCAAACTTCGGCCCTGCCGGCGTGCGAGCATGTGCATTGCGAATGACATTTCAGGCGAGAAGAAGCCGGCAATCTGCTTGCGGCCCTGGCGGCTGGCGGGAGCCGGGGTAGCTCCCTTTCCACCTGGGGATTGGCTGTTCTGGATCTGACCACGCTGAGGCTGTCCGCCTGGAGTCTGGCCGGCTTGTGTCGACGACATGGCGTCTTTGGGCGCGATAGATGCGGGGGATGTGCGATCGCGCAGATTGGCGAACGAAGGCTTGCGGCTCATGCTGCGACTTTTCCTTTTCGCGCGGGTTTGACGACGTGTGTAGAGATACCTACCTGTCGACATGTCCACTCGTAGATCTGTTGAACATCGTCGGCGGCTTTGCCGGTCGGCTCGTATTCCATGACCGTGCGTCCTTCGGCGCTGGCATGACGGAATGCGGCGCGATCGGGGATCTGGATCGGACACGCCGGTGTACCGAAGCTTTCGACCAGTTCGCTCGCCTCCTGATAAACCCGCGGCGCATTGGGCGAGCCGGCGGTGAAGACGACGAAGGCCGGCTTGCGCAGCAATTGCACCAGCTTTGCGGTCGTCTGAATCGCCGAGAGATCGAACGCGCTGGGTCGACACGGGATCAGGACCAGGTCGGCGATCTCGACCGCGGCACGGGCGGCACTGTCGGCATGCGGGGGCGTATCGATGACGATGAACTGGGCGCCCTGCGCCTTCGCCTGCGCGACCTTGGCGGCGAGCCGTGGCGGCGGGCTGTCGATTACTTCGGGCGGTGCCTCCTCGCGCCATGCCGCCCATTGGCTGGCGGTCGCCTGGGGATCGGTATCGATGACCAGCGCCACCCGCCCGGAATCGTGCGCGGCTGCGGCAAGATGCAACGCCAGCGTCGTTTTGCCAGCCCCGCCTTTCTGACTGATGATTGCAATTGTCGTCATGTCAGACCCCCTACATGTCTACATGGCGACGAGGCAACAGGTCTGACAAGCGATTTGGTCACGAGAAAAATCTCTCTGCTTTCCGTCGACGCTTCCCCCGGCCGACAGGTTCGCCGCATGAAACGCACCGCCAACCGCTTGCTCCAGCTAGGGAGCATATGACGGCGTAGCCGGCATTTCGGGTCTGTCCTCTCGTATTTGGGTTGTTTGGGTCTGGTCGTATCTTCCGGCATCGTCAGATGAATGTACCGGCCGGCTAGGTCGGTTCGATATAAAGGAATCATATCAATTTAGAAGCGGTTGCGAATGGTTATGAGACTCGCGCTCAAGACGGTCGATGCTCGCCCCAAGCTTAGCGAGCATCTTCCCCAATTGCCCGCCGACGGTCGCAGCCGCCATGTCCCGGCACGACAATCCCGCGACCATCGCCGCGACCTCGGCGGTGCGGTCGATTTCGTGCTGCACCACATCGTCGGGCAGGGGGGCAGGCCGCATCCACCGCGGCATGAAGCCGAGCACGCGCTGCGGCAGGGTCGGGCGGTACGCGTTAGATGTCTGTCGATAGCGCGGCCCCGGGCCGTCCGCGTCGATCCGCTTGAAACGGCGCTGACGAACCAGGAACCCGATGTCCTCGAGGATGTGAAGGGCGCGGGCGATGGTCGCACGGCCAAGACTCGTCGCATCGGACAGATGATCGTAGCTCGGGAAGACCCGCCCTCGGTTGAGCCGGGCCAGCGTGAGGATCTCCTCATAGACGCGTACGGCGGCTGCGGTCAGCGTGACGATCCGTCGCTCGGCCGCGGTGAGGATGCGATCGCCGGCGCGGGCCTCACGGCGCAGCTGGCGGCCCGCATCGAGCGTCCGCCGGGCGACCCGCAGCAATGTGTCGGTCTCGCCCTTGGCCGGGATCGCGAAGAACATCTCCTCGAACGTCCCCGCCTCGATACTGTCGCGCAGTACCGGCGCACCGGTCCGATGCGGCATGCGAGGGCGCTCGGTGCCGGCACCAGGTGCCATGCCACGCGCGCCCATGCTCGCGCCCGCCTTGCCCAGCGCCCTCGCGGTCGCCTGGCTCAGGGTAAAAACCGTCATCTTCCATCCCCTTGTCGGGGCTGGGACCAAGGCAAAAAGGGGCGTGGCGCGAAACGCGCATCCTTGAACCGAAGTTCGTGTCCGGCTATATGAAGGGGGTCTGAGAGTGACCCCGGATCGACGTTTGGCGACGTCGCTCCATCTAAGCTTGGGATGCCCGGCCTCGTGCCGGGCTTTCCTTTATGGGGTCACAGCCGCTCCATCTTCGGTCGTGCCAGCATTAGCGCCGACATCGGATAATTTTTGCAGCAAATCCCGAAGAGCGAAAGCACCTACGGTTCGTGCTTTCGAGTATCAATTCCGAATTACTTTACATTTCGGCGTCGAAAGTTCGTGCTTTCGAGTATCAATTCATGCGCGCATTCGTGCTTTCGAGTATGAATTACTGGGCATGTTCGTGCTTTTGGATATCAATTCCGATGCAAGTTCGTGCTTTCGAGTATCAATTCACGATGCCCGATCCGAATCGAGCGCTGCCGATTCGCGACGCGATTCGGAAATCGAGTCGCGCATTGATTCTCGCGCGCCTTCGCGCACCGATTCCGTTGGCGGACCGATCGCCGGCGCAGACTCTGCGAGCAACGCTGGTCGCCGGGTGATGACAACCTTGACCGGGTTGCTCTTTCGGCCGCGCTTGGCAGTATCGACCACCGCGTCGGGGTCGCTGACGGTCTCGATCAGCTCGAGCCGGTAGTCCGGGATCGTGTCGGCACCCGCGATTTGCCGCAGTGCGGCACGGAAGTTGGCGAGCGGATTCTGGTAGCCGATCTGCAGCCGAAAGGTCGCGAGGTCGATCTCGAACCCGTCGCCATCGCCGGTCGAGCGTGCGACTTCGTAGATCCGCCGTTCGATCGGCCCCAGTTGAAAATACGCCGCGGCATAGTCGAGCACATGCCGATCGAGCAGGATCGCCCGGAACAGCCAGTCGCAGAGCCGTACCTTGACCGCCTTCAACCGCCGTTCGCCGGCCCGCGTCTTGTTATAATGCAGCTTTGCTTCGGACAACCACGAGAAAAACCCTTCTTCGCCTTCGCCGCCCGCCTCGATATTGGTCTTGATCTGCGTACCCTGCAGCCGCTCCAGCGCCTCGGACAGCCGGCCATAGGAGCGCGCGCTGTGGTTGCTGCCGGTCACGCTGAACAGATCGTGCGCGGTAAACACGAAATCCTGCGCGACATCCTCGCCCGCCTCAAGCTTGGCGGCCATGAGGCTGGCGATGTAGAGCACGATCTCCTTGTCGTAGATCGTCGCCACGCCGCTGGCGCTCGGGCGGACCTCGATCGTGACCGTATCGGTCTGGTAGCTGAGCGGCTTCATCCAGGCATTCTTGCTGAGCGCGAAGAACGGGAAGGCCATTAGCGATCGCTCGCCGCGGATCTCGCCGTACAGAGGGCTGTCGAGCAGGAAGAGCTCGCCTTGGGGAATCCGGGACGGCGTCGTCTTGCCATCCTTGGTGCGCTTTACGGTGGGCGATCGGGTCATTGGCTATTCCTACTCGAAAGCACGAACTTTTGGCATCCCATCTCCTGTCATACGGGGCAGGGGGGGCACTACTGCTCTCCAGTTCGTGCTTTCGAGTAGAAATTCACCCAGCCCTGTAAGCAAATCGACCAAAGGCACACCGTGGCTCTCACCTGTCCTCGACACGCCAACACGTCTGGATGTCGACATGTCGGCGCGTCGGAATTTCGACAGGTTGCCGCAGCGCGAAATGGCGTGGAGGCATTTGCCGTATGCGTTCGCTCATGATGTTCGTCTGGATCTGTCTCTCACTATTCGAGATCGACGGCAGCACGCACACATCCCGACGGTTCCATCTGCCGACATGGTCGATGTCGCGGTATTCACCAGCCGATCCGCTTTCGAACACGTCCGGAACAGGACGGCAACGAAAGGCGAAAGATTTCGCTTTCCTTCGAATCGACGGTGACTCATAGAATCACGATGCCGATCCGCCCTGAAAATCGCTGGCTCTATCCGATCGACTGGCCGCAGCTGTCGGACGCGATCCGCTTTGGTAGGGCAGGGGCGCGCTGCGAACATTGCGCGCGGCCGCATCGGCGTTTCGTCGCACATCTCGGCGATGGCCGCTGGTGGGACGCCGAAGCGGGCTGCTGGCGTTCCGAGCGAGGTCGACGGATCACGGTCCGCGATCGCTTCGAGCTGGTTGGCGTCCGCACCACCTATGTCGTCCTCGCCTGCGCACATCTCGATCACGATCCGGGGCACAACATGCCGACAAACCTCGCGGCCTTGTGCCAGCGCTGCCATATGCTCCACGACGCGGCCGAACATCGCTGGCAACGCTGGTGGAACGCATTCCGCCTACGCGCGCTACGCGACCTCTACGAAGATCCACGCCTTACCCGCGACCGTCTCGCCTCGGGTCCTCAACTGGCCCGCGGCCGGGCGCGTCAATCGAGTGCGCTGGCGCATTGAACTCAAAACCGGTATCGATTCGTCGACATGTCGACACCGCGACACGTTTTCAGGTCGACGAATAGACATGCCCTCGTCGCGGCATATCGCGGGATAGCCGTTCCACAAGATCGGACGCCTCGGCGAGCCGATCGAGCACGCGGGGGCGAACGAGGCGGTGAACCCCTACAGCGTTGAAAAGATCGAGACACTGCCGCCAGTGTGCCGCTTGACGCCCCATCGGTGCCACGAACTGTCCACGGAAGGTGTTGGCGATCAGTGCGCCCACCGCTTCCGCACCAGGCAAGGGCGCGATCGCCGGTTCCTTGCCCCAGCCGAGCAACACCACCGCAGCGAGATCGAAGACACGATCCTCGGCGGGCGCATCGACGGGAACACGGTACTTGTCCATGTCGGCAAGGACCGGTTCCAACCCGTCGGGGGTTCGCGCGATCGCGCCGAGCGACGCGCGCCACAGCTTGAGATTGCGCAGGCCAGGCCTCAGCCGCGCGACCCCGTCGGCGACCTCCACCGCGCAGATGTCGTCACAAATCACGCGGTGCCCGCGATGCTGGAGGTGCATCGCGATCGTCGACTTGCCGCTGCCTGCCGGTGCGATGAAGGCGACGGCACGCCCGTCCACTGCTACCGCTGACGCATGAAGCGGTAGCAGCCCGCGCTGCTGGAGAAGTGCGCCCATTGCCGACCCGAGCAGATAGGCGCGCACGTCGCCGTCCGGTGCACCTGGACACGGCTCCACGATCATCTCGCGCCCGTTGCGGACCAGGAAGCGACCGACGCGGGGAACGTCCATCCAGAAGTGATCGGCGTCGACGCGGACGGCAGGCAGGATTTCGGGGGCGTCGGGAGGCGGGGCGGGGGCCAGCCTGACATTGACGTAGATGGACCCGTCTACAGCCCCGCACGCGACATCGTCCGGGTAAAGTTCAGGAAGCGGTAGCGCAGATTGCAACCGGAGACCGAACGCCCGATAACACGACGAAGAGGGTGGCGAAGAACAGGGTGACATGCGCCCGGCTTATCCCCCGCTCCATGCCCCGCCAAGGGCGAGAACGCGCAAACGGAGAGACAGGTGAACGGAATGACGCTGGTATCCCGGCAACCTGGGATGATCGAGGCCGATGCGGCCGGCGAACTGGTCGGCCTGCATGTCGAACGGGGGACCTGCTACGGCTTTAACGCGACCGCGACGCGCATATGGCAGCTGCTGGAACAGCCTCGCACGGTCGACGGACTGGTCGCCGACCTTCTCGCAGAGCACGCAGTCGACGAGGCGGAGTGTCGCGTCGACCTCCAGGACCTGCTTCGATCGTTAGAGGCCGAGCAGCTTGTCAGCTTGACGCCCGCATGACGGCGCTCGCCGGCCTGTGGAGCCGGCGTGGCGAGGCGACGGAAACGGCGGTCGGGCGGATGCTCGACGCCCAGGCAGCGTTCGGGCCGGAGCCGGCGATCCGCCGTACGCTGGACGCCGCGACGCTCGGGCGACGGCTCTACCCTCTCGTGCCCGAAGACGACTTCGACCGGGGACCGATCGTGGGCGGCGACGGCACGCTGCTGCTCGTCGCGGATGCGCGGATCGACAACCGCGACGAGATCGCGAGCGCGCTCGGCCTGTCCGTCGATCTCGCCCGCACGGCCGAGCCGCAGCTGTTGATGGCGGTTGTCGAGCAATGGGGCATTGCAGGCCTTGCCCGCGTCGTCGGGGCCTTTGCCGTCATGCTGTGGGATGGGCGCCGGTCCGTGCTGACCCTGGCGCGGGATCCGATGGGCGAACGACCGCTCTTCTACCACCGCGGCGACGGCTTCGTCGCCGCGTCCTCGATGCCGCGCGGCCTGCACGCTCACCCCGGCATCCCCTATGCGCCGAGCGAGACCGCCACGGCCGACTTCTTGGCGATACTGCCCGAAGGCGAGGAAAGCTTCTTTGCCGGCATCGCGCGGGTGCGCCCCGGTCACGCGGTCGCGATCGATGCGGATGGCTTTGTCGAAACCCGGCTGTGGACCCCGACGCGCACGATCCTGCGCCTCAAGCCCGATGACTATGCGGAAGGGTTACGCGCCGAACTGGATCGTGCCGTCGCCGTCAGGCTGCGCCGGATACAGGGGGCGGTGGGGTCGCATTTGTCCGCCGGCCTGGACAGCGCCAGCGTTGCCACCACGGCAGCGCGGTTGCTGACGCCCGAGCCTCTCCACGCGTTTACCGCGGTACCGGGCGCCAGCGCGCCCGTGCCCCGCGGAACGATCGGTGACGAGGGGCCGATCGCGGCACGTGTCGCGGCACTGCACGCCAACATCCTCCATGTCCCCGTTCAAGGTGACGGGCGCTCGCCGCTGCCGCTGCTGGACCGGCATTTCGATCTTTACCAGCGACCGGTCATGAACCCGTGGAATGCGATGTGGGGCGAGGCGATTAACGACGCCGCGCGGGCGCGTGGCGTGAGTGTCCTTCTCACCGGGCAGCTTGGCAATTTTACGCTGAGCCACGACGGCGTCCCGCATCTGGCCCAGCTATTCGGCACCGGACAGCTTGGCGCGCTGGCCACGCTGGCGCGCCAACTGCGCGTGCAAGGCTGGCGGCGGAGACGGATCGGCGCGGCGACGCTAGGGCCGTTCGTGCCGCCTGCCGTCTGGACCTGGCTGGTCGATCGCTTCGGCCACTCGCTGGCACTCGAGGGCTATAGCGCGCTGCGCCCAGGCGCGATCGCCGACTTGGACAAGCGCGCCGAAGCGAGCGGCACCGACCTGTCCTACCGCCCCTGGCGCGACGGCCGCGCGATGCGGCTATGGGGGCTCGATCGTGTCGACATGGGATCCTACAATAAGGGAACGCTCGCGGGGTGGGGCATCGACCTGCGCGATCCCACCGCAGACCGGCGGCTGATCGAATGGGCGCTGAGCGTGCCGGACGAGCAATATATTCTGGAGGGAAAGCCCCGGTCGCTGGCGCGGCGTGCCTTTGCGGATCGGCTGCCGCCCGAACTCATCGGCGAGCAGCGGCGCGGCTATCAGGCGGCGGATTGGCACATCGGCGCAACCGCCGCGCTCGGGGAGCTTGCCGCGGAGTTGGACGGCATAGAGCGCTGCCGGCCGGCGGGGGCGGTGCTCGACGTAGAGCGGTTGCGCACGCTGATCCGCGACTGGCCGGACTTTCCAGCGGACGACCCGCGCTGGAACCAGCTGGCGATCACCGATCGTTATCGGTCAATGCTGCTGCGCGGAACCGCGGCCGGGCATTTCCTGCGCCGGGCGGCGCGCAGCAATTGATCCGCCGTCTACTCCTGTTGACCGAGGCCCTGGCCATGCTGGGGCTCGCATCGCTCCTGATCGCAGTCCTGTCGTTTCGGCGCGTGGCCGCGCTGGCCGCGGGTCGGACGTCGGGCACCCCAGCCACGCAGACCCAGGCGCGCGCGATCGCCCGGGCGGTTGCCGGTTGGGGGCGTCGCGTGCCGTGGCGGGCTGTGTGCTTCCAGCAGGGTCTGGCTGCTCAGCTGATGTTGCGGCGGCGCGGATTGACCGCAGCGCTGCATTACGGCGCCGCCCGTGACGAGAAGGGGCTATTGATCGCGCATGTCTGGGTCCGCTCGGGCAACGTCGACGTGATCGGTTGCGAGGAGACGGAACGCTACGGTCTCTTGGCGGTGTTCCCCCCAATCTGACGTCGCCCCTGACGTCGCCATGGCTGAGACCGCCATGGTTGAGACCGCCGTCTACGATGCCTTGTTACCCTGGCGTGACGCCAGGCCGGGCAGCAGCGACATCGGCGTATCCGCCGCAATATTGCGTACCGGGCAGGCCATCGATGACTTGCACACCGCAATATTTCCGGGCGCGCATGACAACGTCGCGAAGAACCAGCACGCGTCCGCTGCGGAGTTCCACCGTCAGATGCCCGTCGGGCCCCACCCTGACGAACGCCGTGGATAAGGTGCGGCGCCCCAGCGCCTCGGTGGGCGAGTCCACCGGCAGGATCGGGGAAGGAGCAGGGGGAGCGGCGGGGCTGGGGGCAGGGGCAGGGTTCTCTGCCGCGGACACCGAGTCCGGGATCGGTCCCTGGGCGGCGTGTCCGCCATGACCCGCGGCCTGCCCGACCGCGTTCGAGGCGGCCACGCCACGGCTGTCGGGCCCTGCCTTACCCAAGGCCTTACTCGAAGCCTCGCTTGAACCTTGGGCGGTGGTTCCGGGGACCGGACTGGGACTGCGCATGGCGGCATCCTGAGGTGAAGGCGTGCAGGTGGCGAGTGCCGCGCAGAGAGGTAGCAACATGCGGAGCATCGCGTTTTCCTATCGGCCGGAGGGGCTTTCGATACGCGAACCGCGACCTCGAGTCACGGCTGTTCGGGGCGAGAGAAGGGGGACGACGTGCACGCTCCAAGAGGGTGAGGGGGCCAATATTCGAAAGCGATTTAGCCTTTATCTGCAACGGGTTCCTCAACTCGCCTCCTGCCGCAGCGCTGTCAAAAAACTTTCTGCGCCTTTCGTACGAACTCGACGATCTTGCGCTTGACCAACATGAACATACAATGACAGAATTGAAATAATTAGAGCCGATTACGAACGAATCTGCCTGCCTAAGTGCGCATTGCACAGCATGAACGATGCGATCGTGTCACAAAAGGGGGAGTCTCGATGAACATTTCCAACCTGAGCGGTATTGCACCCACCGATGGCGTGGTTAACGACGTGGTAATCGGCATTCGGGAACCGCTGGCAGAGATCGACTCCGTACCGGCCGAGACTTTCCTCGCTGGCTCACCAACGGGCGTGGCGGGCATCGATCGTGCACCGGGCGACATGGGGCCGGGCTCCTGGGATCCGCTCGCGGAAATCGATCATATGACGGTCGTCGCAGGCTGCGGTTGCGCCGCGTGCCAAGGTTTTCGCGAGGCGGATGGGGGCGTCAAGGGCGTCAACCCGATCGACGCCAACCCCGAAGGCAACAACATCGGCGAGCTGCTGCCGCTGGTCACTAATCCGGACGGAAGCCGCTCGTTCACCGGCAACCGCAACATCGACGCGACCCTGATCGGCGCCAAATGGGGCACGCTGAACCTCACCTACAGCTTCCCGACGTCCGGCTCGAACTATAACGGCAGCGGCTACGACACCAACGGCGTCAGCCTCTACCACGTAGACCTAGGCACGCAGCAGCAGGCAGCGGCGCGCGCGTCCTTCGCCCAGCTCTCCGCCGCAACCGGCCTGACGTTCACGGAGATCACCGACACCGACACCGTCCACGCCAACATCCGCATCTCGCAGAGCGGCGATCAGGACGTGGGGTCCGCCTATGGCAACTTCCCGTCCGACACCCGCGGACTCTCGGGCGACATCTGGTTCGGCCGTACCAGCCAGCCCTATTACGATCTCGCCTTCAAGGGCACCTGGGGCTACGCCACCATGATGCACGAGATCGGCCACACCATGGGGCTGAAGCACGGGCATCAGGACTACACCAACAGCGACCTGTCCTTCTACTTCGGCGGTGCGCCGCGCTATGGTACCCAGTCGCTGACCCCGGATCGCGACGGCCAGGCTTGGTCGCTGATGACCTATACGCCGGCGCCGTTCACCAACAGCAACTTCGCCGGCGAGAAGATCAACCAGCCGCAGACCTACATGCAATATGATCTGGCCGCGCTCCAGTACATGTACGGCGCCAACTACACGACCAATGCCGGCGACAGCGTCTACACCTTCAGCCAGACGACCGGCGAGATGTTCATCAACGGCGTCGGCCAGGGCGCACCGTCGGGCAACAAGATCTTCCTTACCGTCTGGGATGGCGGCGGCAACGACACGATCGACGCCAGCAACTATTCCAACGGCATCACGATCGACCTGCGGCCGGGCGAGTTCTCGACGTTCGACCAGTCGCAGCTTGCGAACAACCTGGCCTATCAGGGCCTGACGTCGCTGGCGCCAGGCAACATCGCCATGTCGCTGCTCTACAACAACGATACGCGGTCGCTGATCGAGAACGCCACGGGTGGCGCGGGGAACGACATCTTCGTCGGCAACGTCGCCAACAACGTGCTCGACGGCGGTGCCGGCAGCGACACGGTGATCTTCACCGGCGTCACGGGCGTGAACGTCACGCTGAACGACACCGGCGCGGACGTGATCGTTAGCCACGACGGCGAGACCGACACGCTGCGCAGCATCGAGAACATCCAGGGCACCATCGCCAACGACGTCCTGGTCGGCAACAGCCAGAACAACACGCTGAGCGGCGGTGCCGGCGGTGCCGACACCCTGTCGGGCGGCGCGGGCGACGATCGCCTGATCGGCGGCGGCTTCACCACCATCACGACTGTCTCGGCCCCCTCACAGCCGGATATCGCCAAGCCGCAGACGACCAACAACGGCAGCATCGCGACGGCGGTGAGCATTGCCGGCGGCTATGACGTCGACGCCGCTGCGAATATCACGAGCGCGACCAGTATCCCGCATGCGACGATCAACGCCGTGGCGGCCGGCGGCGCGCTGGAATATTACCGGATCGACGTGACGGTCGCGGGGTCGCAGGCGATCTTCGACATCGACGGGACCGGTACGCTCGACGACAGCATCCTCGAGCTGGTTAACAGCGCTGGCACCGTGCTGAGCAGCAACGACACCGGCCCGGGCGACGTCGGCACGACGATCAACGACGATGCCTACATCACCTATACCTTCGCCACCGCGGGCACCTATTACATCCGCGTCGGCCGCTACACGGGTGCGACCGGAAGCGTGGCCCAGCCATTGGTAGCCGGGCAGAGCTATCAGCTGAACGTGTCGCTCCAGAACGCGGCCGTCGTGACCAGCACAGTTACCGCCACCAACACCAGCAGCGTTGTGATGGACGGTGGTGAGGGCAATGACTTCCTGCAGGGAACGATCGGCAACGACATCCTGAACGGTGGCACCGGCAACGACACCGCGTCGTTTGCGACTGCGTTCAGCGGTGGCTCCACGACGGGCGTGACAATCGACCTGACCATCCAGGGCACCGCGCAGAATACGGTCGCGGCGGGCACCGATACCCTGACCGGCATCGAGAATCTGATCGGTTCGCAGTATAACGACACCCTGACCGGCGACGCGAACGCTAACGTTATTGAAGGCGGCTTAGGCAACGACACGCTGAGTGCGGGCGCGGGCGATGACACCGCGTCTTATGCCGGTTCCGCAGCCGGCGTAACGGTAAGTCTTGCTCTACAGGGTGCCGCGCAGAACACGGCTACCGCGGGCACAGACACGCTCACCGGGTTCGAGAACCTGCTGGGCTCTGCCTTCAACGACACCCTGAGTGGCGACGCCACGGCAAACATCGTTTCGGGTGGCGCAGGCGACGACACGCTCGCTACGGGCGGAAACGCGGGCGGCACCGTGGACCTGCTGGATGGCGGCACCGGGTCGGATACGGCCTCGTTCGCAGGCTATACCGCGGGCATCACGGCACGACTGAACGGTGCGAACGACGGGACCGCCAATATCGCCGGTGCGGCGATTGCCACGTTGCGCGGCATCGAGAACCTGACGGGCGGGGCCGGCAACGACATCCTGATCGGTGACGACAATGCCAACGTCCTCGAAGGCGGCCTTGGTGACGACGTCCTTGACGGTGGCGCGGGTGTCGACACGCTGCTCTTCACGGGCACGACCGGGGTCACCGTCAACCTCACTGCCCTGACGGCGCAGGGCCTGGGCAACGACACCGTTCTCGGCTTCGAGAATGTCCGGACCGGTTCTGGTGCCGACAGCGTCACCGGCGATGCCGGTAACAACATCCTTTTCGACGGTGGCGGCAACGACATTTACGATGGTGCGGCAGGGGCGGACACGGTCGACTATTCCGGTTCCACCTCGTCGGTTACCGTCAACCTCAACACGACCACCGCTCAGACGATCGGTGTGTCCGGGGGCAGCGACACGATCACCAATGTCGAAAACGTGATCGGTGCGACAAACTTCGCCAACACCCTTGTCGGCGGCAATACCACGGCAAACCGGTTGGTCGGCGGCACGCTTGCCGACTTCGTCATCGGCGGCGGTCTCGCTGACACGCTGATCGGTGGTACCGGCAACGACGTCATGTTCGGCGACTACGTCAACACGTTCAACACCAGCGCAACGACCGCAGACGGCGACGACGTTCTCGAAGGTGGTGCCGGCAACGACACCCTTGTCGGCGGCATGGGTAACGACATCCTGCGCGGAGGCGACGGCGACGACGTCATGGTGGGCGGCATCGCCAACGGGACCGCGGCCGGGCTGACCGCGGTCTTTACCAACGACGGTGGGAACGACACGTTCGATGGCGGCGACGGCACCGATCTGGCCTACGCCTATTACACGGATCGCGCAGGCGGGGTCAGCTTCGATCTCGGCAACTTGGCCGGCGATAGCGCGATCACGATCGACGGGGTCGCTGCAGGTTCCTTCACGAGCGTCGAACGCGTCATCTTCCGCGGCGGTCTCGGCAACGACGTTGTGCGGGGCGGTGGTACGCTCGACACGCTGGTGGGCAACGCTGGCGACGACGTGCTCGACGGCTGGTACGGCAACGACACCCTGTCCGGCGGTCTCGGCAACGATACGCTGATTGGCGGCGAAGGGCTGGATACCGCGACCTACGTGAACGCGACGGCTGCCGTGAACGTGGACTTGCGGATCCAGGGCGTGGCGCAGGACACCGGCGGCGAGGGCATCGATACGCTGAACGGCATCGAATATCTCACCGGCTCGGGCTTCGGCGATACGCTGCGCGGCAATGATGACTTCAACCTGATCACCGACAATGCGGTCGCCACCACCACGGCGGCGCTCAGCCAGACGGACTCGCTGTTCGGCTATGGCGGCAACGACAGCATCCTGGTGACGCGTGCAAACACGACCACCGCCGTCACCGCGACCGCCGCGACCAACATCAACATGGACGGTGGTGACGGTGACGACTTCATCGAACTGCGCGGCGGTACGCTATCGACCGCGCTGGCGACGAACACGGCAGGCCTTTCGGGCACGACCTATCTCGCGCTGGGCGCGACCTCGAACGATCGGAACGTCGATGTCGTGACCGTCGATGGCGGTGCGGGCAACGACCGCATCGTCCTGACCGGCGTTGCCAGCGCCACGGTCAACGCCGGTGCCGGTGCCGACATCGTCAGCATCAGCATGCGCGGGGCATCCAGCGTCAACAACTACCAGCTTACGTTGGGGGCCGGCGCTGATATCATCCAGTTCGGCGTCGGCGCCACGGCAGGAGCATCGGCGGACGTGGCAACCACGGCGCGGACCAACCGCGTAGCCGATTTCCAGGGCGGCAGCGCTGGCGATAAGTTCGAGATGACGGATTTCCTCAACCGCGGGCTGACCAACTACACGGCCAACAGCAATGCCTTCGCCAGCGGCCATCTGCGACTTGTTCAGCTCGGCGGGGACCTGCTTCTGCAGGTGGATCGCGACGGGGCGTCGGGCACCGTCAACGGCTTCGTGACCATCTTCGCGATCGGCAATGGCTATACGGGCGGGTTCTCTGCCTTCAACTTCGATGGTTTTATCGGGGACCTGACCCTTTCGGGCTTCTCCGCCGATGAAACCATCACCGGCGCGACCGGCAACGACGTCCTCAACGGCGGTGACGGGAACGACACCCTGATCGGCCTGGCCGGGAACGACACGCTCGATGGTGGCAACGGCAACGACATCCTGCGCGGCGGTGCGGGCAACGACACCCTGATCGGTGGTGCCGGGATCGATACGGCCAGCTACAGCGAAGCGACTTCCGGGGTACGCGTAAACCTTACTGTCAGCGGCGCGCAGGGCACGGGCGAAGGCACCGACACGCTCGTCGGCATCGAGAACGTCACCGGGTCGGCGTTCAGCGACGTCATCACCGGTGATGCAGGGGCCAACGTCATCGACGCAGGTGCCAGCAACGACGCGGTCGACGGCGGTGCCGGCAACGACACGATCTCCGGTGGTGCCGGCGACGACATGCTCATCGGCAATCTGGGCGCCAACACGATCGATGGCGGCGACGGCATCGACACGGGCATGTTGCTGGAAAAATACGCCGATTACACCGTCACCCAGACAGGCGCAGGATCGGCAACCATCGTCCATAACGGCGCGATCGAAAGCAACACCTTCACCAATGTCGAGCGCTTCCGCTTTGTCGACGGCGTGGTGCTGACACTCGGCGGGGGTGGCAACGACCTGTTCGACCTGTCGCAGAAGACGGGCGCGGTGGCGCTGGCAACGGGGGCGGGGAACGACGCGATCCTGGCAGGTGGCGCACTGATCGCTGCAGACCGGATCGACGGCGGAGCCGGTACCGACCAGATCGGTCTCAAGGGCGATTATACCGGCGCGAACCGACTGGTGATGGACGCGGGCACGCTCAGCAATGTCGAGGTTCTGGCAGTGCTGGCGGATGGCCGCTACGACATCACCAGCGCCGATGCGACGGTGGCGGCTGGCCAGGTGTTCACCGTGTTCGGTGGCAATCTGGGCAGTGCCGATGGCCTGACCTTCAACGGTTCGGCAGAGACGGACGGCTCGTTCCTGATGTTCGGAGGCCTCGGCACCGACACGCTAACGGGCGGTGCGGGCAACGACGCGTTCTTCTTCGGACCGGGCGGGTTCGGTTCGAACGACGTGGTCGTGGGTGGCGCCGGGGTCGACCAGCTCGGGCTTGACGGCTTTGCCGGCAACCTATCGCTGCGTGCCGACAATGCCGATGTCGAAGTGCTAGCTTTGCTGCGCGGGCCGAATGGCACGAACACCTATGGGACGCTGTTCGTCGAGGACAGCTGGGTAGCAGACGGTGCGACCAAGACGATTACCGCGGTGACCAACTTCCAGGGGCAGGCGGGTTCGGTCATGGCCGATCTCGTCATCGATGGCAGCCAGGAGACGAACGGTAACCTGCGCATTCTCGCAGGGTCGGGCAACGACACGATCTTCGGTGGTGCCGGTGACGACACGCTGTTCGGCGGTCTGGGTCGCGACAAGATTTCGGGCGGAGCAGGTACGGACACCTTCGTGTTCAACTCTGCCGCGGAATCGAACGTGACTGTCGGCAATGGCGGAACCGCAGTCCTGAACTACGACACGCTCTTCGGCTTCACGCAGGGCGCCGACGTGATCCAGGTCAACGGGCAGACCTACGGCACTGCCACGGCGGGCCAGAACGGCCGGCTGGACGATGCCACCTTCAACGACGATCTTGCCGCGGCTTTCGGTAATATCGGCGGTAATGCGGCCGTGACGTTCACTGCAACGTCGGGTAATCATGCAGGCGAGACCTTTATGGTCGTCAACACCGATGGTGTCGCCGGCTATCAGGCCGGCAGCGACCTCGTCCTGCATCTTGCCCCAGTGGGCGACCTGACGCCGCCTTCCGTTATCCTGTAAGCATCACCAAGGGAGATCAACCATGACCAAGACCACCAAGACTGCCACCGCTCGCAAGCCCTGGGTACGCCCCGCGGTCCAGAAGATCGCGGCTGGCCAAGCCGAGGTTGGTACCCGTACCGCCGGTGACGGTACGTTCACCACGTCCTGATAAGTTCTACAGTAACAATAATGGCCGGCCCGACATCCGTCGTGTCGGCCATTATTATGTTCGGCCATGTGTTTCCGTTTGGTCGTCGGACGCAGTTGCACGGTCGCACGGAACCAATGCTTTCAACTAAGCGCGGCCCATGCCTCGCGAAGCAGCGTTTCCGCTTACCAGTTCCGAGCAACCGTTAATTTTCTGCCTGCCCCGTACTGCCGAAGCGTTTCGTTCTCGACCAGAGACTGCGCTGTCGTCGAACGGACCGGACACTGTGCCGACCATCATGGCTCCAACATACGCGCAGCGAACAACCAGATTGGCCTACTGAATTATTATCTGCCTCACTGCCTGCGGCTGAAGGGAACGGGCGCGAACTCCTGAGGCCTCAGCGTTCGAGCGTGGTTCTTCAGTCGTACCCATGACGTCGACATCAAAATATTATAGACCGTAATATATCCGTCATATGTCCCGCCTAGCACCAAACCCGGCCCAGCAAGGCCGACCGGGGGGAATAGAGACATGCTTACGAAATCGACTGGCGCGAGCCTGAACGTACTCGCTTACGCCACGCTCGTCGCAGGCCTCGCGCCCACTGCGTCCCTTGCTCAGCAGATAATCGTCGTTCGCCAAGGTACCACCGACACCACCGCAAAGACCGTTGGCGGGACGGATACGCTCACGGTCGAGGCTGGAGGAACGCTGGCACCCGGCGCGACCCCCGCGATCAGCTGGACGACCAGTTCGACCGGCCTGCGGATTACCAATGCCGGAACAATCCGTACGACGGCCGCGGGCGGGCGCGCGATCAACGCTTCGGGTGCGAGCAACCCCCGCACGGTCACGCTGACCAATGCCGTGGGTGGCCTGATCGAAGCGCAGGACGACGCCTTCCGGATCAACGTTGCGCCGACGTCGGGCACGATCCGGGTCGACAATTATGGTATCATCCGCAGCACCAGTGGTGGCCAGGCGCTCGATTTCGATGCGGTCACGTTCGGCCCGACCGTCATCATCAACAACTATGCCGGCGCCGAACTCCGGTCCTTCGGCCAGGACGCGGTCCGCCCCGGCGACCGCGCGGTCGTGACCAATTCCGGACTGATCTTCTCCGACGGTGTCGCCAACAACAGCTATGACGGTATCGACTTTCAGGCGGGGTCGGGCATCGTCAACAATCAGGCGGGCGGCACGATCTCCGGCCTGCGCCACGGCGTCACCGCGGACAATGCGGTGACGGTCAACAACGCCGGTACGATCCTCGGCCGCAACGGCTCGGGAGTCGGCTCCGATGGCATGGGCACCGTCGTCAACGTCGGGACGATCACCGGCCGATGGGACGGCGTCTCGATCAACGGCGATGGCGACGGTGTCGATATCGACCTGCTCGCCTCGGTGATCAACAACGGTACGATCCAGGGGCTCGGTGCGAACGGCGTTGATTCCGGCGGTCGCGCCAATACCGCAGAGGGTGTTGCGATCGGCGGTGGCACGATCCTCAACAATGCTGGCGCGACGATCTTCGGCGCGGACACCGGCATTTTGGCCAGCAACGACACCAATGCAGGCCGTAGCGCAGTCAGTGTAACGGCGATCACCAACGCCGGCACGATCCAGGGGGGCACGGGCCGCGCGATCACGTTGATCGGCGGTTTCTCCGACACCATCACCAATTCCGGCACGATCATCGGCGGTGCCGCGGGCGCCATCGACATGGGTGACGGCAACGACATCCTGAATATACAGAGCGGCTCGGTCATCACCGGTACCGTCGATGGCGGCACCGGCACCGATACCGTCCGCCTCGGCTTTCCCGGCCTCAACGCAGGCGGCAGCTTCGCCGGCTCGGTCAATTTCGAAGCGCTGCAGACGGTGACCGGCAATTGGACGCTGACCGGGCCGCAAGCCTATGCCAACGGCATCGACGTCGGTAGCGGCACGACGGTCTTCGGCAACGCGGCGACGCTCTCGCAGAGCAGCATCACCACCCGGGGCCTCCTGACGATCAACGAGGCGACCAATACGACCTATACCGGCGCGATCACCGGCAACGGTGCTGTGTCGAAGACCGGCGCGGGTAATCTGTCGATCGGTGCACAGGCGTTTACCGGCGGACTGAACGTCACCGGGGGCACGCTGACGTTGACCGGCCAGCAGGCGGCGTTCGGCTATTATGTCGGCACCGGCGCAACGCTGACGAGCACCCTCGCCGCTACAGTGGCGGGCGCAGCAGGCTCTGGCTTCATCGGCAACAGCGTCACCAACTTCGGCACGCTGAGCAATCGCACCGCCAATGGTCGCGCGATCGACCTGTCGACGAACGGCTCGCTCAATCTCAACATCAGCAACGAGGCCGGCGCGCTGATCGAGAGCGCGAACGACGCGATCCGCATCGCCGGCAATCCGCGTGGCGCAAACGTGTCGATCCGCAACTCGGGGACGATCCGTTCGACCAATGGCGGTCAGGCGATCGACTTCGACGCGGTCGCCGGCGGTTCGTCGATCGAGATCATCAACACCAGCACCGGGATCATCCAGTCGTTCGGCCAGGACGCGATCCGCCCCGGCCAGGGCGCGGCCGTGACCAATGCCGGGCTGATCTTGTCTGACGGCCCTGCCAATAACAGCTATGACGGCATCGACTGGCAGGCGCGCTCGGGGGTCGTCAACAACCAGGCGACCGGCACAATTTCCGGCCTGCGCCACGGCATCACCAGCGATATCGCGGTGACGGTCAACAACGCAGGGACGATCCTTGGGCGCAACGGATCGGGCGTCGGATCCGACGGTACGGGTACGGTCGTGAACTTCGGCACGATCACCGGCCGGTGGGACGCAGTCGCGGTCAACGGTGATGGCGACGGCGTCGATATCGACTTCATCGGATCAGTGACCAACAGCGGCACGATCCAAGGCCTCAGCGCGAACGGCGTCGATTCCGGCGGTCGCGCGAACAGCGCTGAGGGCATCGCGATGGGGGGTGGCACGATCGTCAACACGTCGGGCGCTACGATCTTCGGTGCAGGCACCGGCATCCTGATCAATCACGACACAAATGCGGGCGGTGTTGCCGACGGCAGCACGACCATCAGCAACGCCGGCACGATCCGTGGCGGCGCAGGTCGTGCGATCACGCTCGTCGGTGCGTTTGCCGATACGATCACCAATTCGGGGACGATCACCGGTGGCACCGCGGGTGCGATCGACATGGGTGACGGCAACGACACGCTCAACATCCTGACCGGGTCGGTCATCACGGGCACGGTCGATGGCGGCGCGGGGATCGACCGCGTCAGTCTGGGCGGCGCGGGCGGCAGTTTCGGTGCGACGACGGGCTTCGAGACGCTGGCGGTCAACACCGGCGCCTGGACGCTCACCGCACCCTCGACCTATACGAACGGCACCACCATCGCGAGCACCGCGAGCCTGATCGGCACCGCAACCACGCTGACCGGCGGTATCTCCAATGCGGGACTGCTGGTGTTCGACCAGCGCGTCGACGGCACCGCCGCACTCGCGCTGACCGGCACGGGCCAGCTCGTCAAGATCGGCAGCGGCGCGCTCACGCTCGGCAGCCAGCCCGGTTTCACCGGTGCTACCGTGGTCAGCGCAGGACGCCTTATCCTTGCCGGCTCGCTCCCCTCAGCCGTCACGGTCGGCAATGGCGCGACACTCGGCGGTGTCGGCACGGTCGCTAGCCTTGCCGTCACGACAGGCGGAACGGTCGCACCGGGCAACAGCCCCGGCACGCTCGCGGTAACCGGCAATTTCGCCCAAGCGAGTGGTTCGACCTATCTCGCGGAAACGACCGCAGCCGGGCTGTCTGACCGGATCGTCGTCGGGGGCGCTGCGACGCTCGCCAACGGTGCGATCCTGAACGTCACGCGCGACAGCGGCGCCTATACGGTCGGCAGCCGCTACACATTGCTGACCGCGAATGGCGGCATCACCGGTGGCTATACCTTGGTTCAGACCCCGACAGGCAATACCGAATTCCGTCTGGTCCAGAGCAACACTGCGATCGCGGTCGCCGTCGCCCGCACGGGCGGATCGCTGGCCGGGCTGGCGACAACGCGCAACCAAGTGGCGGTCGCGCCCGCCTTTGCCACGCTTGGTGTCAACAACGCCGCCTATGCCGCGCTCACGCTGGCGCCCGATGACGCGGTCGTGCGCGATGCGTTCGACGACCTGGCAGGCGAAGTCCATGCGACTGTCCGCACCACGATGCTGCGCGGCGCTCAGACCGGCGAGGACGCGACGCGTACCCGCCTGCTCGAGCCCGGCGACGCCAGCGGGATCTGGGGACAGATGGTCGGTCAGCGCGGCTCCGACGATGGTGATCGCAACGCCGCCCGCGCCACCCGCTCGGGCTGGGGTGCGTTCGGTGGCGTCGATCTGGCGCTCGACGGCGCCCGGCTTGGTGTTGCCGGTGGTTACAGCCGGACCGACCTGTCGATCGCCACGCGCGGCAGCGACGCGGAAGTCGAAACCAAGCAGGTCCTTGGCTATGCGGGCGGCACGCTTGGTCCGGTCACGCTGCGCACCGCGGCCGGCTACGCCTGGACGAGTGCCGATGTCACGCGTGGCATTGCTTTCCCCGGCTTCACGGCAGTCGCGCGGTCAAACTATGACGGCAACGTCCTGCACGGGTTCGTCGAAGCGGGGCTGCCCAAACCGTTGTTCGGCGGTACCGTCGAACCCTTTGCCGGGATCGAACTCTACCGGATCCACACCGATGGCTTCGCCGAGACGGGCAGCGCGGTGGCACTGACCGGCCAGGACGCCAAGGAGGTGTTCACGCTGGCCACGCTCGGCATGCGCGGACAGACACCGATCGCCGAGGGACTTAGTGCACGCTCGCGGATCGGCTGGCAGCATGCGCTGGGCGATATCACGCCTAGCTCGCTAGTGCGATTTGCAGGGAACAGCCAGACTTTCCAAGTCTCGGGTGCACCGCTGTCGCGCGACGCGGCGCTCGTGTCGCTCGATCTAGCCTGGCAGCCGGTCGAGCGGCTGACGATCACATCCGGCTATTCGGGCAGCATCGGCGGTGCCAGCGAAGACAACCGATTGCGCGTCATGGTGTCGCTGGGACTGTAATGGACTTCGCGCCCATAGCGCCACGGATAGCGAGAAGGACCAGCCATGCCTCCGCTACGGGTCGAGCGCCGGGGGGCGGGACGGATCGTGGCCGGCGAGGAGCGCCGTGCCGGTAAAGCCGAGGCTTCGTCCAGGCTTGGCTCCCTTTTTTGATGGGATTTTAGATCAGCTTAGTTGTTCCGGACACTTGATCGACTTGGGCCGCAGTCAGGCATCACAATTAACAGACAATCGTCCCGCGTTACCTGAACATTATCCAGCAAGGGCAGCATTGCTGACGGTTTCGTCGACATCGGAGCCGTCGAGCTGTCCGCTCGTCAAGACGGCAGCCCTGCCGGCACGTACAAGCTTCGAGATCTCGCCCTCGCTCCGGCCCATACGCGCCGATATCTGAAGCAATGTGAGACCCGTCGCACGCAGATCGGCGGCCCGCTTGCACAATCGAATACGTTCTTCTTTCACGATGTCCGTTCCCGTTAGTGTTGAGTGCAACACCAAGCCCGATAAACCGTTATATCGCTCTATCCATTCGAAATGAATCTCGCCGAAACAAAATACGCGAGAAAGCACAACGGCTATGCTGCAGGCCGCACTGGTCTGAATCGCACGTCGCAACACAGGGATCTGTTCGGGCGAGGTAGGTAAAACACCTAAACAGATGTCCATTACATACCCGCTCCAGCCAGAGCGCAATTACGTTGCATTGAGCCATGCGAAGGCTTTGTCGTTCTCAATCTGCTTAGCCGCCTCAGTGGACGTAGCCAGCGCTTTTGAACGCCATCGGACCGTGGTCAGTCGCTTCCTTATGATTTTCTCTTTGGCTCTCGCATCCGGATAAAACCCGGATAGGGTTCAGGTACGAATCCAGTTAGATAGCCGAGTAAATTGCAAGAAACGTACGTAACAGCTTAAGCCGCATATGCAGGGGGGATTTTGGTTTTATGTCAGTTACGTTTACTACCGTAATGGTAGGCGCACTGGCGGTTTTCGGCGCTTCGTATCATTTTATGGTCAGACGTAGGCGACGTCAGGAGGAAAACTGGAAACGGTGGCGTTCTAAACTCCAGCAAGACTTCAATATAGGCAAGGTTGAAAATCTTGGCATACGAGATCACGAAAATCGATAATCATTGCAAAATAAAAATATTTTTTCATTTGCCTATATTAATATAATGATTCGTGAAAAAACTCTCTAGTCATCGACAGATTGAATTTCGCAACACAGCGTCGTCATCAAAATATAAGGTAAAGTAGATTTCTGAGCTTTATGCATAGTAGTGAAGGGATCTACCATGTTTGGCAGCGATATCAAATTGTGGGACGCAACCAAGGACCCAGCACCATCCGCGACGCCAGCTTATGCGTTCAATGGCGATAGTTTTGAACTTATTATACCCGGACCGGCTAAAGTTCGTAAATCTATACAGCAACTCGATCCTAAGCCAGCTATGCCGACGATGTGACACCTTGGTTGCCATCAAGGGTTTCACGATGGCCGTCATCATCTTTGGACTGCCGACATGAAATCGCTCAGATGAGCACGAGATGGCACCTCAAACAAAGCGGTCGGGTCGGATGGGTAGCTATCCGTCCCCTTTTCAAGATGCGCGACCATCGATCGCGGTGATCCTGTCGTAGCGTAGCGCGCCAAGGATCTGACCGTCGGAAAAACCGACCTCGGCGCGTCACTCATCTCCATATGACGAGCTAACTTTCCAGTGGCATGACATCTGGGGACATACGTCGCCGTTAGGCTCAGGACTCGTTGATCAGAGCCAGAAGATAACGGTGGCGGCGAGCGCGATGGCGGAGAAGAAGACGGTTGGGCATCGATCGTAGCGGGTGGCGACGCGGCGCCAGTCTTTCAGGCGGCCGAACATGATCTCGATGCGGCTACGGCTTCGGTATCGGCGCTTGTCGTATGTGATGGGCACATTCCGAGATTTTCGTCCCGGAATGCAGGGCATTATGCCCTTTGCCTGAAGAGCGTCCCTGTACCAGTCTGCGTCGTAACCGCGGTCGGCAAGCATCCACTGCGCCTTGGGCAGATCGTCGAGCAGCGCGGCAGCGCCGGTGTAATCGCTGACCTGGCCAGCGGTCATGAAGAAGCTCAGCGGGCGACCGTTCGCGTCGGTGACGGCGTGAAGCTTGGTGTTCATGCCGCCCTTGGTGCGACCGATGAGCCGCCCGAGATCCCCTTTTTAACCCGCAGGCTCGATGCCGTGCGGTGTGCCTTGAGATAGGTCGCGTCGATCATGATCGTCTTGGGCGTGGCGCTCGCAGCGGCCAGTCCTTCCATCATGCGCAGGAACACGCCCCTCTCGCCCCACCGCTTCCACCGGTTGTAGAGGGTCTTGTGCGGTCCGTATTCCCTGGGCGCATCGCACCAACGCAGCCCGTTGCGGTTTACGAAGACGATGCCGCTCAACACACGCCGATCATCAACCCGGGGCTTGCCGTGGCTCTTTGGAAAATACGGCTCAAGCCGCGCCATCTGCTCGTCGGTCAGCCAATACAGGTCGCTCATCGCCAGTCTCCTCGCAGAGCCTGAATCAGATCGAGCCTCTCACATCAATGGGTCC
Source organism: Sphingomonas sp. (assembly GCA_021154945.1). Classification (GTDB taxonomy): domain Bacteria; phylum Pseudomonadota; class Alphaproteobacteria; order Sphingomonadales; family Sphingomonadaceae; genus Sphingomonas. The sequence goes on along the minus strand of JAJNQF010000448.1, from coordinate 1,363 downwards.
TGACCTTAGAGCATTATCGCTAAAGCAATCGTCAGGATTTCATTCTCATGTCTTGACGTGACAACGCTGGGGAGTGGGCCGGGGTTTCGAGAAAAGCCATTGAGCAATACCAGCTTTGCGGTTCACGCGGTCGTGGACACGCGCATGCTTGACAGAGGATTGGCCAAGCATGCCGTCGTCGGTACGTCTGTCGGCGGATCGCTTAACGCTGGTGTGCGAACTGGTGTCATCCTCGGCGTGATCGGCGTCGTGTCTCTGACCGGCCAACCAGGCCGGTCAGACATGACGGACGAGATCCGCATTATCCGCTGGTTTGAGCCGCAGCCGAACAAGAACTTGCTTGCCAAACTCGATGCTGGGGACTTCCAGAAAGCGATAGAGAAATGCGGATACGAGAGCGCTCATCAGCAGGGTAGAAAAGGTCAGCGCTAGCGTCCCCGGTATGCCGCCATCTCGAAACAATGGTAAGCGTAAGTTTTCAGCGCCAACCGCCGCTATAATGCCAAGTATAGGAAGATGAACAAGATAAAGGCTGTACGAAATATCACCTAGCCACACCAGAGACTGACGTCTTAACCATAAAAACGCGTCAGTTCCGCAATAAATTGCATAAATAAGGGCAGATGCCCCCAAACCTTCGAGTACCGACGGTATCGGCGCGTTATAATCCTGAGAAAAACGAGCATGAAACATCGTTCTTCCGAACCACATAACAACAAACCCCGCGGTCGCTAAACTATAATAAAACGCTTTCGGCCTACCAATGCGCGCCTTTGTCGCGGCTTCCGCGACGATAACGCCGAAAGCGAAGTGTACGAAAAATTGCATCAACCCAAGGCGAGCTTGCTCTAGTTTCAAATAACCGGGCCATAAAGCTAGTGCCAAAAGCCCGATCGTAATAATCCAAAATAGTACGCGAGCTTGCGACACCGAGTATGCAAGATATGGTAAAATCAAAGACCCACCCAACTCAATCTGCAGAGTCCACATCGGGATGGATAATGGGGTCTGTATACCCAAGACAGTGGTGAGAACATCACGCGCCACAAAATTGATCAAGCGACTTCCGGCAGGCCACCATGGGTCAACGATACTGGGGAGCGGGACTCCGTTGTACAAAAAAACATAGCACAGCGCCAAGATGCAGGATGCCCATAGCGCTGGATATATCCTGAACGCGCGTCTAAAATAGAACGTAATCAAGTTTTTTGCCGTTAAGGCAGCGCCCCCCCATGAGAGACGAAGTACAAATCCACTTAATACAAAAAAGCATACGACGGCAGCATGTGCATTAACAATGATTTCGTTGGCGTGCTTTAAGACTGGATTATACAAAAAGTAGAAGCTGCAATGATGTATTACC
>JAJNQF010000384.1 GCA_021154945.1 Sphingomonas sp. | reverse complement strand
GGATGACGGGGGTAGGTGAACGGGGTCGTTTCGTTCAACGGAAACAACCGTCGTCCCAACCGTTTGATGCAGAAGCGTAACGGTTTGGGATGACGGGCGGTGTGTTTCGTTAGTCGGCTCAGCGCTTGGCGAGAACCTCGCCGAACGCCTTTATCGCCGCGACCTCGTCGCCACCCCAGACGGCGCCCGATACCGCGATGAAATCCGCACCGGCCGCGACGAGCGGCGCAGCGTTCTCCGGCGTGATGCCACCAATCGCGACGCAGGGAATTTCGAACAAGGTGGACCACCACGACAGGGTCACCGGCTCCGCGGTATGCGTCGCAACCTTCGTCGTGGTTGGATAGAAGGCGCCGAACGCGACGTAGTCGGCCCCCGCCTCGCCCGCTTCCATCGCCAGATGACGGCTGCCGTGGCAGCTGACGCCGATCTGCGCAGTGGGCCCGAGCTGCGCCCGCGCCTCGCGCGGATCGCCATCGTCCTGGCCGAGATGCACGCCGTCCGCATCGAGGCGCTTGGCCAGCCCAATGTCGTCGTTGACGATGAACGCAACGTCACGCTCGGCACAGATCGCACGCAACGGCTCGCCCAGTGCAGCAGCCGCATGCTGGTCGATATCCTTCACCCGGAACTGGAACGCGGCCACCGGCCCAGCGTCGAGCGCCCGCGCCAGACGCTCGGGAAAGTCACCGCCGACATCCAGCGGCGACACCAGGTAAAGCTGGCACGGCGGCCGACGCATGTCGCGGCGGAAATTCTCGGCGAAATTGGGATCGAGCGAGCCCAGCGGATCTTCGAATTCGGTCATGTCCGGCCCCTAGCCTGCCATGCCGCGCGCGTCACCCCGGCGCGTGGCAAGGGTGACGAACGGGCAGTGCGCGACTTATTCCTCGTTCTTGTAGATGCGGATGATCCGGTCGAGCATCGCCAGTGCTTCGTCGCGGGGGCGCTGGAAGGTGTTGCGGCCGATGATCGAGCCGTTGCCGCCGCCGTCGCGAATATCGCGCGCGTCCTGGAATACCGCGTCCTCGCCCTTCGACGCGCCGCCCGAGAAGACGTTGATGCGACGCCCGGCAAAGCTCGACTGGACGACATGCTTCACGCGGTCCGACTGCTTCGACCAGTCGGTGTTCGCGTAGAGTGGCTTGGCTTCTTTCTGCTCGATATGCGCTGTCGGCAGCTTGGTCTTGATGATGTGCGCGCCGAGCAGCGCCGCCATGTGCGCGGCATAGGCGCCGACGTCGAGCGCGAGTTCACCGTCCTTGGTCAGCTCGCCGCCGCGAGGGTACGACCAGATCACCGTCGCGATGCCGACCGACTTGGCCTCTTCGCTCAGCTCGCGGATTTCCTCGACGAGATCGAAGAACTGATCCGCACCCGGATAGATGGTGAAGCCGATCGCCGCCGACCCGAGCCGCACCGCGTCGGACACGGTCGCGGTCACCGCCTGATCGATTGAGGTCGCCCAGCTGTTCGAGCTGTTGCACTTCAGGATCGTCGGGATGTGGCCCGCAAACGTATCGGCGCCCGCTTCGAGCATGCCGAGCGGCGCCGCATAGGCGCTGAGCCCCGCATCGATCGCGAGCTGGTAGTGGTAATGCGGATCGTACGCGGCCGGGTTTACCGAAAAGCTGCGTGCCGGACCATGCTCGAAACCCTGGTCGACCGGCAGGATCACCAGCTTGCCGGTGCCGCCGAGCTTGCCCTGCATCAGGATGCGCGCGAGGTTCGCCTTCACCGCCGGGCTGGTGGCTTCGTATTTGTCGAGAATGGTTTTGACTTGCGGAGTGATCGTCGAGGTCATGCTGAATTCCTGTCTTAGAGTTCGAGCCAGCGGCGCAACGCGTCGTCGACCCGGGTCATGGTTGTGATGGGTATCGTACCGATGATTTTGACGATCGCGTTGCGGTCGAGCGTATCGAGTTTGTCGACCTGGATTTCGGTGTCGCGAGTGAGGCCGGTCTCTGGCGATGCCTCGAGCGACACGCGGAAGAGGTTTGTGCCGCTGATGACGCTCGTCAAAGGGCACAGGGATATCGTCGCGTGATCCGCGAACACGTCTGACTGCACGACGATAAAGGGTCGCAGCGTCCGGGAGGAGTCCCCCTTTCCGGCTCCGACTACGACCATGCCCCGCGTGAGTTTCATGCGGGGGACGCCGCGATCATCACGTCCCAGTCTTCGTCGATCGCGTGTCGATCCTGCGCGGCCGCCGCGAGCGACTGGCGCTTCGCCTCCGCCAGGAACGCCTCGTCGTGCCGCTCGACATACCGACGCACGGCTTCGCGCGCGATATCGCTCTTGCTGCGCCCTTGGGTGCGCGCAACCGCCGCGAGTCGTTCTTCGAGTTCGCTATCGAGCCTGACGCCAAGCATCCGAGTCTCCGTTTAACATGTTAAACATAGCTCAGATGCCCGCGTATTTCAACCGTGGAGCGCGGCGACCCCAGGGAGGGTCTTGCCTTCCATCCATTCCAGGAACGCGCCGCCTGCGGTCGAGACGAAGGTAAACGCGTCCGCGACGCCGGCGTGGTTGAGCGCCGCGACCGTATCGCCGCCACCGGCGACCGAGACGAGCGAACCGCCCTCGGTCAATGCCGCCGCGGTCTTCGCTAGGGCGACGGTTGCCTTGTCGAACGGCACCGTCTCGAAAGCGCCGAGCGGACCGTTCCAGACCAAGGTGCGGCAGTTCTTCAGCACATCGCCGAGCGATTCGACCGCGGCGGGGCCGACGTCGAGGATCATCTCGTCGGCGGCGACTTCGTGGACGTTGACGGTGCGGGTGGCGGGGTTCGGCTTGAACTCCTTCGCGACCACCACGTCGTACGGCAGGTGGACCGTGCAGTTGGCCTTGTCCGCTGCTTCCATGATCTGTTCGCAAACGCTTGCAAGCTCATGCTCGCACAGGCTTTTACCGACATCGACGCCGCGCGCTGCGAGGAAGGTGTTGGCCATACCGCCACCGATGATCAGGTGATCTACCTTGGTGACGAGGTGACGCAGCACGTCGAGCTTCGACGACACTTTCGCGCCACCAACGACGGCGGCCACCGGATGCTCCGGCTCGCCGAGGGCCTTCTGGAGCGCGTCGAGTTCGGCTTCCATCGCGCGGCCGGCAAAGGCGGGCAATACGTGGGCAAGCCCCTCGGTCGAGGCATGCGCGCGATGTGCGGCGGAGAAGGCGTCGTTGACGTACAAGTCGCCAAGGCGAGCGAAACGCTGGACCACCGCCGGGTCGTTCTTCTCTTCACCGCCGAAGAAGCGCGTGTTTTCCAGCACCGCGATGTCGCCGGGTTCGAGCATGGCAACGGCGTCATCCGCGCCCTCCCAGTCGATGTAGCGAACTTCGCGGCCGAGCACTTCGCTGTACGGCTTCACGACCTGCGACAGCGAGAACTCCGGGCTCGGCACGCCGTTAGGACGGCCGAAATGCGCGAGGACGAGGACGATCGCGCCCTTGTCGGCGAGTTCCCCGACGGTCGCGACGGTCGCGCGCAGGCGGGTGTCGTCGGTGACGCGACCCTCGGCCATGGGCACGTTCAGGTCTTCGCGGACGAGCACGCGCTTGCCTTGGACATCGCCCATATCGTCGAGCGTCTTGAATGGCTTGGTCATGGTTCTTCGATCCTGATCTCATCACCGACGGCGATTCTGCCGCCCATCACAACTCGGCTACACGCCCCGCCCCGCCAGTCGGGCGTCAGCGCGGCGAACAATCCTGGCGCCAGTGCTTCCATGCGTTCGCACGGATCGGTGTGGCGCGTCACCTCCAGCACGACGTCGGCACCAATGCGCAGCCGCGTGCCGGGTATCTGGGGGAGGTCGAAGCCGTCGACCAGCAGATTCGCGCGGCGCTGGTACCAGGGGATATCGTGGCCGACCTCGGCCATCGCTGCATCCCAGTCACCGCGTTCCAGCAACGTGACCTGGCGGCGGCCCTTGCCGCCGGGCTTCACATAACCACGGAAGTCGCCGTGCAGGCCGGCCTCGATGGTGATCTCGACATGGTCGATGACCTCCATCGGGGCTTTCGCGCGGGGGTGCCGGGCGATCCCGGCGATCGTACCGGCTTTCTTCAAAGCCTGAGCCACCGCCCCCTCCCCGTTCGTGTCGAGCGCAGTCGAGACACTATCTGTCACGGAAGACGACTTCTCGACTGCGCTCGAAGCGAACGGAAGAGGGGGTGCATGGTTCGCAGGCTTAGATGAACTTCGCCATCGCCGTGGCCGTATCGACCATGCGGTTCGAGAAGCCCCATTCATTGTCGTACCAGCTGACCACACGGACCAGCTTGCCGTCGATCACCGCGGTCTCCAGGCTGTCGATCGTCGACGACGCCGGGGTATGCTGAAGATCGATCGAGACGAGCGGCTCGTCCGACCAGTCGAGCACGCCGACCAGCGGGCCGCTCTCGGAGGCCGCCTTCAGCACCGCATTCACCTCTTCACGCGTCGTATCGCGCGACGGGGTGAAGGTCAGGTCGATCAGCGAAACGTCCGGCACCGGCACGCGGATCGCCGAGCCGTCGAGCTTGCCCTTCAGCTCCGGCAGCACTTCGGCGACGGCACGCGCGGCCCCCGTCGTGGTCGGGATCATCGACATCGCCGCGGCACGTGCGCGACGCAGGTCCGGGTGGATCTGGTCGAGGATCTTCTGGTCGTTGGTATAGGCATGGATCGTCGTCATCAGGCCGCGCTCGATACCGATCGCATCGTTGAGCACCTTGGCGACCGGCGCGAGGCAGTTGGTGGTGCACGACGCGTTCGAGACGATCGTGTGCTCGGCGGTCAGCTTGTCGTGATTGACGCCGTAGACGACGGTCAGGTCGACGTTCTTGCCCGGTGCCGAGATCAGCACCTTCTTCGCGCCGGCATCGAGATGCTTCTGGCAGCTCGCCTTGTCGGTGAAGAAGCCGGTGCATTCGAGGACGATGTCGACGCCCAGCTCGGCGTGCGGCAGGTTTGCCGGATCACGCTCGGCAGTGACGCGGATGCGCTTGCCATCGACGACCAGCTCGTTGCCTTCGGCCGAAACCTCACCCGGATACTTGCCGTGCACGCTGTCGCGCTTGAACAGCCAGGCGTTCGACTTCGCATCGCCGAGATCGTTGATCGCGACGAGTTCGAGTGCGCCGTTCGACTGTTCGAGTACCGCGCGGGCGACGAGACGGCCGATGCGCCCGAAACCGTTGATCGCAACCTTGACCGTCATTGCCGTATCTCCGCTAACGCCCGCGAGTCCGTTCCGGGCGCGCAGCCTTTGCGGGGCGGTGGGGCGCCCTGTCAACACCGTGGATCGCGGATCGGGGCGGCGAAAGCGGCTTGTCGCACACCCCGGCCATGCTATCTCGACGGCATGCCAGATACTCCAGACACGATATCCGATACGACGACCGATAAGAGGGCCGATACCGGGGCCGACGCGATACAGGACGGGGCGGCGGATACGGCGGCGGTCGACCGGATCGACGCCGCGATCGCGCGGATCGAAGCCGCGATCACCGCTCGCGCCCGCAGCAGCGATTCCCTCGCCAAACGCCACGCCGCGCTGAAAGCACGGATGGCCGAAGCCGTCGCAGCGCTCGACGACGTCATCACGCGCGGGAGCCCCAACTGATGGCACAAGTCATGCTCGATATCGGCGGCCGCCCGCACGCCGTCGCCTGCCGCGATGGCGAGGAATCGCGCGTTCGTTTGCTCGGTGCGATGCTTGCCGAACGCTGGCCGATCGCGGACCGCGCCGCCGGCGGCCTCAGTGCCGAACGCGCGATGCTGTTCGTGGCGCTGATGCTCGCGGACGACCTCGACGAAGCCGCGCACCGCCCACCCGAAGGCTCGGCCGTCAGCGAAATCGCGTTGACCCGGATCGCAGATCGTCTCGAAGGCCTCGCGGAAGCCCTTGAGCTAAGCCCCCTTGAGCAAAGTGGGCCGAGCGCCTAGATTGGTGGTGGCGGGTTCTGCCCGGTACGAGCCTTTATTATCCCTGAGGCTATTCATCATCCATAGGGGGCTGTCCCTGTTAGGATCCTGGTCCGAAGCATATGGTCCCCACCTGACGTACCGTGCGTCAGTGGATAACCCGGCACACGGCCATGGTGGGCCCGCCACACCACCATATTTCGAGGTCGTACGCGCATGACCGACAAGAGTGCGCTGAGAGCCTCGCTCCGCGCCGCGCGGGAAGCGCGCCCGCCCGTCGAGCTTCCTGTGCCGTCGGCGTTTCTGGCGCGGCTGAAGCCCGGATTGACGGTCGCCTCCTACGTCCC
>JAJNQF010000381.1 GCA_021154945.1 Sphingomonas sp. | reverse complement strand
CACACGACGCGGCGCACGACATTCGCGGGACACCCGCCGATCCTAGCGAGACGTGGCGGGCAGCAGCCTCGTCCGCTTCGTGAAAGGTCCAGTATGCGCGTTGCCATCAAGGGTGTCTCGGCACCGGAACCCATCCGCCCCGCGGCCTCGCCCCCGATCGTCGACAATCCGTTCGCGCCGGAAATCTTCGCAACCGGGTTCACCGGGCTCGCCAATTTGAACGGCGTGATCGTGCTGACGCTGGAGAGCGCGCGCTGCGATCACACGCGGCAACCGCCCGGCGTCGACCGCGTCGTCGTCGGCCGGATCGCGCTGACCAGCGCCGCCGCGCAGGAACTCGTCGCCGGGCTCAACCAGTTCCTCGAACAACAGGGTCTGAGCCCGTCCAAGGCGATGGCGGCCGGGGCGACGTTTCAATGAGCGCGGTTCGGCAGGAGGCCACCGATTATGCATCGATCACGCAGCGTGTCGCGTTCGGGCGTGTGGCGTTCGGGCGCATCGTCGTGCCGGTCCGCATGGCGGGAACCGGCTGGGTTTCGGAACGGCTCGGGATACCGCAGGTGCGCGTGAACCGGGTCCGGTTCGCCTGACGAAGCAAGGCCGCACGCACGCGCCGCCGGTCTGGCGAATGGCGGCGGTCAGAAGACCTTGAACTCGACCAACCGGGTGCGCGTCGCCGGTGCCTGGGGGAAGCTGACCCGGATCTTGCTGGTCGAGACGGGCGTCCACCCGACCGCCGTGATGCCGTTCGCGACGGGTGTGGCCGGCGCACCGAGCGGCGTCCAGCGTGTGCCATCCCAGATCTGGATCCGGAGCGAGCGCGGGGCGGCGAAGTCCTTGCCGTCGGCGAAGAACGCCAGTTCCGCACGCGTCACGGTCACCGGTTTGCCGAAGTCGACCGCATACCACTGCGAGGTCGACGGCTTGGGTGACGACTGGGGCGACGATGCGGCTGGCACCTTGGCGGACGACCATCCGTTGGCGAGTTCGGGGAAGAACCAGACGCGACCGTCGATCGCATCATGGACGTTTTCCGCGTCGGTGGCGCTCGACGCGCTGCCCTTGGGGAAGGCGCCGCGGACGAGTTGCACGGTACGGTCGATGGGCCGGTCGATCGGTCGGTCGAGTTGGGGAACGGCCGCGCGCGCGACCGGTACGACGAGGCGCGACAGCGTGGGGCTGTGCGCGACGCGCCGCCCGTCGATCTCGATCGTCAGGCCCGGCGCGCCGCCATAATGCCGGCCGTCGACATCCCACGTCACCGCGACGCTGTGGCCGTGATAGGGCACGTCCTGCATCCGGAACCACGCCAGTCCTTGCGGATCGGCAGCGCCGGGCAGCAGCGGATTGACCTCGAGCATGTCGTCCGCGCGTGGGCGTATCCCGACCAGCCCGGTCAGGATCAGGTCGGCGAACCCCGAGTGGAAATAATGATGGCTGCGCGCCAGCCCGACGATCGGACGACCGGTGTCGGGGTGGTAATCCTCCTCCAGGTCGAGCCGGTCGCCCTGGTAATGCAGCGCCGCATATTGCCGCAGCAACCGCATGTAATCGCCGCGCGTCACGGTCGACTGGTGATAATGATCGAGCAGGTTGGCGATGCCGATCAGCACCTGCGTGGTCTGGAACGGCCAGATCGGGCCGTTCCACTGGCATTCGGGCGCGGTGCCTTCGTAGCGATATTGCCGCATGTAATGTTCGTAGCTGGGCTCGACCGTCCGCATGCCGGCGGGGCCGCCCAGCCCGTCCCTGCCGAGCAGATGCGTCCAGGCGCCCGCGAACTTCGCATCGTCGTCAGCGAGGTCGAACGTCCAGGGCAGATACCCGACGAGTTCGCGTCCGCGGATCGGCGCCCAGTATTTCACGAACGCATTGTCGACCTTGTAGCGATCGATGAAGTGGCCGAGCGGTTCGCTCCACAAGCTGGCCTGGACGCGGGCCTTTATCGCGGCGGCACGCGCGTCGTATCGGGCGGCGCCGGCCGTGTCGCCGGTCAGGGTCGACAGCCGGGCGATCGCGCGGGCGTTGGCGTACATGTACGCGTTGATCGACGGGCGGAACGAGTCGCCGCCGCGGAAGCCGTCCTTGCCGCCCGACGCGTCGATCGAGGAGATCGTGTATTCGGTCGCGTCGAGCAGCGGCTCGACCCAGTACAGTCCCTTGCTGGTGTCGAAATGGTCGTTCCACGCGGCGTACAGCCGCCGCATCGCCGTCAGGTGGCGGGTCGCGGCTTCGCGGTCGCCGTCGACGAGGAAACGGCCATAGACCGAATCCGCCATGTAATCGGTGAAGTGGCGGTCGTTGCCGCGCCGGTACATGAAATCGATATAATCGTCGGCGAAGCGCCGGTCGCGCAGCCAGCGCCCTTCCCCGAGGTGGAATCCGGTGGCGTCGTTCAGGCTGGCATAGGGTTCGAGCTGCCAGCCGACGTCGTCGAGGAACTCGGTCGAGATATACCCGTCGGCGCCGAGATCGCGCTGGTGCGCGCGGAACAGCGACCAGCGGTAATAATAGACCGCGTCGAGCCTGGGATCGGCGGATTCGAAGAACGGGATGCGGTTTTCGTACCAGGGCGCGTCGTTGCCGAACCGGTCGCGGGCGATGCGCTGGGTGTCGAGCGGCGGTGCGGTCACCGCCGGCGCGGCGACGACCGGGACGGCCGCCCCGATCAGCAAGGCGAGGCGGAGGATCGGCCTCATAACGCGTCCGAACATTCCGCCTCTCCTTTTTGGTCGTAATTACTCGGCCGAATTACTTGAACGTGTAGCGCGCACCGATGGCGAAGGTGCGGTCGATCAGCAGCGTACTGGAGTTGAACTGCTCGGGGTTACCGACGTCGCCGAACTTGTAATAATTCTGCTGCTTCGCCTTGGTCAGGTTCACCGCGTCGAAGGTCAAGCCGATATCCTTGTTCACGTTCAAGGTCAGCTGGAAGTCCAGGCTCTTTTCCGGGGCGCGCCAGAAGCCGATCGGATTGGCGAACGACCGGGCTTCGTTGCTCTGCAGGAAGCCCTTGCGCCAGACGTACGACAGACGCGCGCCGATCGGCCCGGTATCGTAGGCCAGCGTCGCATTGTACGACAGTTTCGATACGCCGAAGAACGCCGACTTCGTCGATCCGGTGATCTCTCCGGCAGCGTTGGTGAGCGGGATGGTCTGTTCGGAATCCAGGATCGTGGCACTGCCGGTGACCCCTAGCCCGTTCAAAGGACCGGGCAGGTAGCTCGGGAAATAGGTCAGGCCCAGTTCGACGCCCTTCAGCACACCGTCCGACGCGTTCACCGGACGGGTGATGTTGAACGATTCGGTATAGGTCTCGTTGCGCGGCAGATAGTTGTTCGGGATCGATTCACGCACCGTCAGCGGCACGACCAACCCGTCGATCTCGCGACGGAAGGCCGTCACATAGATCGCACTGTTGCGTTCGAAATACCATTCGACCGCCAGATCGATGTTCTTCGAATGGGTCGGGGTGAGGTTTGCCGTTCCCGACGTCCCCGAACCGAAGCCGATGCGCGACAGGTCGCCCGTGAGCACGGGATTGGGGTTCAGATCACCGAAACTGGGACGCCGGAGCGTCTCGCCATAGTTGAAACGGATGCGCAGATTGTCCGTGAGCGCATAGCGCGCGGTGAACGAAGGCAGCCACTTTTCCGAACCGTTCGACACGCTCGTCCGGGCAAAGTTCGCACCGCGATCGAAATAGTCATAATCGGTGTCGATCGCCACATAGCGCACGCCTGCCTGAAGCTGCAGCGGACGCCCGAAGATGCTGACCTCGCCATCGGCAAGGGCATAAGCGGCCAGGTTCGTTTCCGAGATGCCGAACACCTGGCCGAAGCTCAGCTGATCGGAGAGCAACAGGCCGGGCGCCACGGCGCGATACAGGGTGCGGACGGCATCCCGGTCCATCGTGCGGGGATCCGCCTGCACCCAGCTCGTGGGAATGTCCGCCCGACCGCCGAAGAAGCCGCTGTTGGTGAAGGGCTGGCCTTCACCGAAGGCCGCCAGCGTGGTGCCCAGCCCCCCCGCGCCCTGGTCGCGCACGAAAGTGTCGGCCTTGCGGTCGTCGAAGCGGAAGCCCGACTTGATGCGGCGCAGGAATCCGTCGTCCCATGAATATTCGCCGTCCAGCATCATCGTCAGCGCGCTGCCGGTATTCTTGGTACCGCTGTCGAACAGGTTGCCGACCGTCCATGCCGTCGCGTCGGTCAGCACGGCCTGATTGCCGAAGCTGTAGGACGGCAGCCCACCGCCCGCGTTGAAATCCACGTCGATGTCGAGCGGCCCGCGATCGGTGCGGATGGCGAAGAACGAGGTCTCGTTCTTGCTGTCCTGATATGTGAGGTCGGCCGAGATCTTGCCGCGGTCGGCCACGTCCCACTTGGCGTTCAATGCATAGACATAGCTGTCGGTCTTGCTGGTGGCGGTGTCGCCGCTGTTGAACCCCGCGACCGATCCGGCCTGACGCGACTTGATGATGTTCGTCCCGTCGAATAGCTCGAAGCTCGACCCCGGATTGGCCGGCAGGTCGCCCCACCAGTCGACGAAGCTGAAGTTCAGGCTGTTGAACGTCTTGCCCTTGAAGCCGGTGTAGAAGACTTCCGCCGTGTAGACCGAGCGGTCGTTGGGCGCCCATTGCAGCGCTGCATTGACCGCGCGACGGTCGCGCTTGCCGTAAAGATCGGACGCGATGACCGCGTCCCTCGACAGATAATATGGCGTATCGACGCCGTTGATGTTGAGCGTAGAGCCCGGCGCGGTCGGCAGGCCGGCATCCAGCCCCGGCGTCCAGTTCTGGTTCCTGTCACCCGGGAAGATGCGCTCCAGCGGGGCGAGGCCCGAACCCGCCGTCGGGTTTTCCGTCGCGAACGGCACGATCGCGCCGGCCTGCAAATTCTGGTTGCGGAATTCGGCGCGCGTGTAGCTGCCGTTCACGAGCAAGCCGATATCGCCGATGCCGGTTTCCCAACGGTCGCTGATCAGCAGCGCGGCGTTCGGGTTCACCTTGTCGGCGAGTTCCGAATAGAGCCCGCGGGCGAGGCCCGATATCGCGAAGCCGTCGAAATCGAACGGGCGCCGGGTCTGCACGTCGATCTGCCCGGCCAGACCCGTTTCCAGCTGGTCGGCCGAGCGGGTCTTGTAGACGTCCACCTGCTTGACGAGGTTCGCGGAGATATCCTGCAGGGCGAAGGACGTGCCCGCCGCAGTGAAGATGTTGCGCCCGTTCAGCGTCGTCAACGGATCGGTCAGACCTCGGATGGTGATCGTCGCCGCTTCGCCGCCGGCGCGGTCGGTGACCTGAATGCCGGTGACGCGCTGGAGTGCCTCGACGACGTTGTTGTCGGGCAGCTTGCCGACGTCTTCCGAGACGATCGAATCGACGATCTGGATCGAATTCTTGCGGACGTTCAGCGCGCCGACGATCGAGGCGCGGACGCCTGTGACGACGATATCCTCGTCAGTCTGGTCGGTTGCACCCTGGTCGGTGGCGGGCTGGCCGGGCGCGGGCGGCGTCTGGACGGTGTCGCCATCGACGCGCGCGGGCGTACCGGTTGCCGGCAGGTCGGCCTGATCCTGCGGCGTGGTCGGCACGGCCTGCGCATTGGCGGGCGCGCCTAGCATCAGGGCTGCGATCGATGCGGAACACAGAATCAACGATTTCATCGCCATTTGGCCTCTCCCTGGCATGTCCATCCGACCTTATCCGCAGTCGGTATTACTCGGACATTCGCTATGAGAACGCGGGCATTGATGCAAGCGTTAATTTGCCAGGCAATGTGCCGGATAAAGCCCGCAGAAAGGTCAGCCGGGGGTAAGCCGATACAGCCCTGCACCGTGCGATGGCAGGCGCTTCGTCAGCGTACCAGACGCCCGCTCCAGATCGCGCCGCGCCCAGAGATCACGGACGCCGACCGGCCCGTTGAGGGCGATCATGTCGAGGCGAAGCTGCACGGACCGCTCTCTTTTGTCTGTGTTAAAGAGCGCGAGATAGCGATCCTTCGATCCCGGCACACGCGCCGACCAGACCCGGATGCCATCGGCGACGAAGTGTGGCTGGTTGTCGTAGCTCGCTTGATTGACCGCGATGACCTCGGGATTGGTCAGCAGGTCGAGCGTCGGGCGGTCGAGATGACGCAGGTCGCCGCCCATGATCAGCGGCGAGCGGGCGATCGACCAGAGGGTCATCAGCGTGCGCTGTTCGTCGGGCGTGAACTTGGTATCGCGCGCGCCCAGCGCAAGGCGTCCGAGCGGCAGCATGTCCGCGTCGGGCCAGCCGCCGGGCACGCGGTGCGCGTTCCAGTTCTCCAGCCGGGTGAACTGCGCTTCGAGCAACGGCCATTCGTCCCAAAAATCGTCGCTGATCCGCCACATCTGCGCGAAACGCCGAACGTGATCGGCGCGGGCGACCGGCGTTTCCCCGGGCGAGAGGCTGAGGATGATCGGGCGCCCGGTCGCGACGATCGCGGCATGCGCGCCCTCGATCTCGGGGGCATGCGCGTCATAGGGACGGCTCATATCGTCCATCTTGACCAGGTCGACGCCCCAGGACGCGTAGAGCGCGAACACGCTATCGTAATAGGCCTGCGCGCCGGACTTGCGCATGTCGACGCCGTACATGTCCGGGTTCCAGGCACAGATGCTGGCGGTGTCGGCGATGTCGCGGGCGCGGTATTTCGTGCCGAACACCGGCAGGTTGCGCTCCACCGCGAGCCGCGGAATGCCGCGCATCAGGTGGATGCCGAACCGCAGGCCGAGCGCGTGGACGCGGTCGGCGAGCGGGCGGAATCCCTTGCCGCCCGCGCTCGACGGGAACCGGTTCGGCGCGGGCAGCAACCGGCCATAATCGTCCATCACCGGCTTCGGCTTGGTCGCGTAGGTGTAGCTGCTTGCCCCCGGCTCGTACCACTGGATATCGACGGTGAAGATATCATAGCCCGACGGCAGCAGCTTTTCCGCCATGATCGTCGCGGTCTCGATCGCCTGCGCCTCGGTGATCGTCGTCGCGAAACTGTTCCAGCTGTTCCAGCCCATCGGCGGGGTCGGCGCGAGCAGGCGCGGCGCGTCCTTCGCGCGCGCCGGACCTGCGGCGCCGATCGCGGTGGCGGCCAAGGTGCCGGTGAGCAGCGTGCGGCGGTCGAGCGACAGCGTCATCCTCAGCTCACCAGGAACGTGGCGGAGGCACGGTCGGCGGGGCGCGTCGCGCTCCCCAGCGCCAAGCCGCCGCCGGTGTGACGCAAGACGCTACCGGGTTTGCCGAGCGCGGCGAAGGTCACGCCCTTTGCGGTGCTCAAACCCGGCTGCGGCAGGAAGCTCGCGCGTTCCGCAAAGGCGCGGCTCGCGTCCTTCGTCGCAAGACCGATCCGTCCGTCGGCCTGCGCGACGAGATAGCGATCGGGCGCATCGATCGGCACCAGCGAAACGCTCCCCCTGCCCGCGAGCCCCGGCATCTGCCGGAACTGGCTGGAGGGAATGTCGCCGCGCCCGACCGAGACGCTGTCGCCGTCGTGACGCAGGAAGGCGGTCTTGTCGCTGGCCGGCGAGAACCGGTCGGGCACCGGTCCGTTACCGACCGGGATGCCGAAATCGGGCGTGCCGTCGGCGGTGTAATACAGCCGCTGCATCCGGGTGTGGCGGTTCGGGTCCAACAGCGGATCGCCCTTGATCGCGGCATAGTCACGGCCGTGATAGACGAGGACGTCACGCCCCTGTTCGTCGACCGTGAAGCTGTTGTGGCCGGGGCCATAGACACCCGTCACCGACGACGAGACGAACACGGGCTTCGGCGATTTGGTCCAGGACTCCGCCTTCATGATGTCCGCATTGGCGTCCGCGGTCAGCAGGCCGAGACAATAGCGTGCGTCGGTCGCGCTCGCCGAATAGGTGATGAACAGCTTGCCGTTGCGCGCCAGCAGCGACGGCGCTTCGGCGACCTTGTAGCCCTGGATTTCCCAGTCGAGCGTCGGCACCGCGATCCGGATCGGCGGCTTGGCGAGCGTGATCGGCGTGGCGAGCGGCGCGAGATACAGGTTGCTGTTGGTCTCGATCCCCGGCTCGCGCTGCGCCCAGCACAGATAGCGCGTGCCGCGGTGGACGAACGAGGTCGAATCGAGGTTGAAGCTGTCCCATGGCGTCTTGAGCTGGCCCAGCACCGACCAGCGCGCGGTCATCGGATCGGGGCCGTCGGCGACCAGCGCATAGGTACGGATTCGGAACACGTCCTCGCCGCCACCGCTCGGGCCGGCGGCAAAGTACATGATCCAGCGGCCGTCGATCAGGTGCAGCTCGGGCGCCCAGATGAAGCCCGACAGCGGCCCGCTGGCGAGGTGGCGCCACAGGATCTGCTCGCGCGCGGTCGTCAGCCCGGCGAGCGTGCGCGAACGCCGCAGCACCAGCCGGTCGTATTCGGGCACCGACCCGGTCAGGTAATAATAGCCGTCGGTGTGGCGGAACACCTGCGCATCCGCGCGTTGGCGAACGACCGGATTGTTTGGCACCGGGACGGCGGCGGGCGTGCCGCCGGGCAGTCGCGCGATCGCGCCGCTGGCCGATGCCGCGGTGGCGCCGGCGAGGAACAGGCGGCGGTTCAGGTCCGTCATCGTCAATACTCCGCTACGGGCCAGCCATCGGCGCCCCAGTTTATCGGCGCGATCCGCAGCGTCGGCGCGCCATTCTTGGTCCGGTCGTACGCGTGGTAGACGACGTAATCCTTGCCGTCGGTGTCGTGCATCACGCCGGGATGGCCGGGCCCGCGAAAGCGTTGCTGCTCCTGAAGATCGGCACGGAGAAAGATCGTCCCCCCGCCCTGCATCATCGCGCTGCCGTCCTTGCCGAGATACGGTCCGTTGATCGCCTTCGATCGGCCGACGACGGTGTAATAGGTGCTGTTCACGCCCTTGCAGCAATAGTCGTAGCTCGCGAGCAGCCAGTAATAGCCGCCATGCCCAATGATGAACGGCGCCTCGACCGGGGCGGGGCCGCCGGCGGGTGCGGGACGGCGGGCGATCGCGTATGGTTTCTCGGCCGGATCGAGCAGCTTGCCGGTCTTGGGGTTCAGCGCGAACAGCTTGATGCCCGTCCAGAAGCTGCCGAGCGACAGCCATTCGCGCCCCTGCGCATCGACGACGTGGTTGGGATCGATCGCGTTGAAATCGTCCTTGGCCGTGGACATCACCACCAGCCCCTCGTCGCGCCAGCCATAGCCGGGCGCCTTGGGATCGAGCGTCGGGCTGGTCGCAAGGCCGATCGCCGAGCGGTTCGAGCCGAACGTCGAGACCGAATAATAGAGCCGGTAGCGCCCATCGGTGCCACGCGAAATGTCGGGCGCCCACATCCCCTTGGTGCCCGGCACCGCCTTGGTCGCCCAGTCGGGCAGGCGCGTCAGCGGCGGCGTGCCCGCGGTCCAGTGGACCAGATCGGGCGAGGTGCGTGCGCTCAGCATCTGGCCGTCGAGCCCGGTGCCGTAGACGTAATAGGTATTGCCCGCGCGGATCATGACCGGGTCATGGACCGGCGCGATGTCTCCCGTCAGGCTGGCGTTGAGCGCCCCGCGTGTCGGCGGCGCCTCCGCGGTTTGCGCGGTCACGCCAGTCGCGAGCGTAAGCGCGATCAGTCCGGTCGCCCATCGTGGTGCGGCCATCGTCTCTCTCCCGGTCTGTGCGCCCGCCGGTTGCTCCGGCGGGCGTCACGATCATTTCAGTTCGAGCATCACCACCGACATCGGCGGCAGCGTCACCGACAAGGTGCCGCCGCTGAGGCTGGCACCGTTGAAGGCCGTCGGTGCGACCGCATTGGGCGCCTCGAAGGTGTTGAGCGCGGTCATCGTCGGCGCGGTCAGCACCTGCCCGGTGACGGTTTGCGCGGTCACGCCCGGCAGCGCCGCGGAGACGCTGGTCGGCTTGTTCGGATCGAGGTTCGAGAGCGCGATCCGCACCACGCCGTCCTTGCCGCGCACGGCGGAGGCGCTGACCGACGGCATCGTCCACTGGTCCTTGTTGTACCAAGGCGACTTGATGTCGATCGGCAGCACCGTGCCGTCCATGTACGGCTTGTACATCGCGAACACGTGATAGGTCGGCGTCAGCACCATCTTGCTGCCGTCGGTCAGGATCATCGCCTGCAGCACGTTCACCATCTGCGCGATCGCGGTCATCTTCACGCGGTCGGCATGCTTGGCGAAGATGTTGAGGTTGATCGCCGTAACCAGCGCATCGCGGAGCGTGTTCTGCTGGCGCAGGAAACCGGGGTTGGTGCCCGGATCGCCGGCATACCAGGTGCCCCATTCGTCGACCGCGAGCCACATCGTCTTCTTCGGATCGACCTTGTCCATGATCGCCGAATGCTTGGTGATCAGCTCGTCCATCCGAAGCGTCTCGGACAGCGTCTCGGCCCAGCCGCGCTCGTCGAACACGGTCGCCGACGCACGCGGCGGCCAGCCGCCGGGGACGGTGTAGTAATGCAGCGACAGCGCATCGACCTTGCCGACCAGCTCGCGCGCCATCGTCTCGGTCCAGTTATAGTCGTCGACGTTGGCGCCGCTCGCGATCTTCATCACGCGCGTGTCCTTGGGCGCCTTGATGAAGGTGGCGTAGCGCCGCGTCACGTCGGCGGCATATTCTGCGCGCATGTTGCCGCCACAGCCCCACAGCTCGTTGCCGACGCCGAAATACGGCACCGCCCACGGCGCCTTGTGGCCGTTCTTGGCGCGTTCGTCGGCCAGCGTTCCCGAGGGCGAGGTCATGTATTCGACCCATTCCGCCATTTCCTGCGGCGTGCCGTTGCCGACGTTGCCGGCAATATAAGCCTCGGCGCCGAGCTGTCCGGCGAGGTCCATGAACTCGTGCGTGCCGACCGTGTTGGGCTCGGTCACGCCGCCCCAATGCGTGTTGATCTTGACCGGGCGCTTGGCCTTGGGACCGATCCCCTCGCGCCAGTGATATTCGTCGGCGAAGCAGCCGCCGGGCCAGCGCACCACGGGCACGCCGATGCCGCGCAACGCGGTGACGACGTCGGTGCGGAAGCCGCGGACGTTGGGGATCTTCGACTTCTCGCCGACCCACAGCCCGCCATAGATGCCGGTGCCGAGGTGTTCCGCGAACTGCGTGAAGATGCGGCGGTCATAGGTCGGGCCGGGCGTGTCGGCGTGGACCGTCACGGTTGCCCCAGCCGAAGTGGGCGCGGTGGCGGGCGCGTCGGTCTGCGCGGTGCCGATGCCGGCGGTCGACAGCAGCAGCGCGGCGGCGAGGCCCTTCAGCGTGCGGGTCATTTTTGCCTCAATCATCGAAAGCCTCCACGGATTTGCGGGTGCCGCGCAGGAATGCGTCGGCGACGAGAGTGAACGGGGTCGTGTCGACTTCGCTTTGGCCACCGCGGATCAGCGCGGCGAAGCGGGTGTAGAGGCCGGGATATTCCTCGTCGTAGTTATGCACCGTGCCGCTCGGCAGGGTGAGCACCGCGCCGCCCTTGGCGAGGCTGAGCGTACCGGCATCGGTCTCGACGGTGATGTCCCAGCTCTGCGGGCCGGTCTGGCGCCAGTCGAGGTCCATCGTGATCGGTGTGCCAGCGGCGCTGCGGAAGGTCAGGTCGGCAGCGATCGGCGCGGCGCGGTTGGCGGGCGTCGACAGTGTCGCGGCGGTCAGGAAGAAGGGCTGCGGCAGGATCTCGGTCGCGATCGACAGCGCGTTGATCCCCGGATCGAACACGCCGAGCCCACCCGGCTCCCAGATCCACGCCTGCCCCGGATGCCAGACGCGGACATCCTCGCGCCAGACGATCGACACGCGCTGGATCTGCCGGTCGGCGAGCCACGCCTTGGCCGGCGCGACACCGGCAGCGAACCGCGAATGCCAGCCGGCGAACAGCGTCGTTCCGGTCTCGGCAGCCTGCGCTTCGAGCGCATCGACCTCGGCGAGCGTCGCGCCGGGTGGCTTTTCGAGGAAGACGTGGACGCGCTTGGCGAGCGCCATCGACGCGATCGCCGGACCGTCGGCGAGCAGCGACTCCAGCGACTTGAAGTTGGCGACACCGTCGACGCCCGGATCGCGTGGACTGACGCTGGCGACGAACTCGAAGTCGGCATTGCCGGCGATCGAGGGCAGATGCTGGTCGCGGGCGATCTTGCCCATCCCGACGACCGCGATCTTGATAGCGGCCATTCTCAGAGCGCCTTCACGACGACGGGCTGCGGTGCGGCCTTGGTCAGCGTGTTGCGCAAGGGCAGCGTGAACGGTGCGGCCTCGATCTCGAACACGTCGCCTTCGCGCGTCGTCACGCCGTCGGCGAACGACAACGTCGCGGTGCCGAAGAAATGGACGTGCACGTCGCCCGGACGGCGGAACAGGTCGTACTTGAAATGATGCGCTTCGAGGTTGGCGATGCTGTGCGACATGTTCGCCTCGCCCGACAGGAACGGCTTTTCCCACAGCAGGGCGCCGTCGCGGTGGATGCGGCTCGCCCCCTCGATATGTTCGGGCGGCGCGCCGACCAGCAGTTCGGGCCCGAGCGACGCCTGGCGCAGCTTCGAATGCGCGAGCCACAGGTAATTGTGGCGCTCGGTGACGTGATCGCTGAACTCGTTGGCGAGGCAGAGGCCCAGGCGGAACGGCGTGCCGTCGGGACCGATCAGGTAGATCCCGGCAAGCTCGGGCTCCTCGCCGCCATCCTCGGCAAAGTCGGGCATCGTCAGCGCAGCACAGGGTGCGACCAAGCCAGAGCCATCGCCCTTGTAGAACCATTCTGGCTGCTGCCCGCGCGTCCCCGCGGCGGGCTTGCCGCCCTCGACGCCTTCGAGGAACATCCGCATCGAATCGGTCTGCTTCTCGGCATCCGCAGCGGCTCGGTGCATCTTGTCGCGGCCCTCGGCCGAGCCGAGATGAGTCAGGCCGGTACCGGTCATGATCAAGTGCGCGGGATCGACATGATCGATCGGCGAGGTCAGGCGACCGGCGGCGAGTTCGGCGGCGATATCGACGCTGTCGCCCGTTCCGCAGGCCGAAACCGCCCCGGCGAGATCGGTACCGTCGGCGATCGCGCGTTCGGCCAGCGCGCGGACGCTGTCTACGCCGGTAACGAACGCCGCCCCCTCATGAGTGGCCGCGATCACCGATCGCGTGCCGTCGACGCCAACATGCTGCAACAGGCGCAAAGTCATCAGTCTCTCTCCTAGTCGGGACGCCGTTGTTACGGTTCGCCGCCGGATATCTCAGTTCAGTTGGCGGGAACGCCGTCGATCAGCCGCGGCGCGGTCGTGCCGTCACGCAGCACTTCCGGCAGCAGTTCCGGCAACAGATTCTGGTACGACACCGGCCGCAGGAAGCGATCGATCGCAAGGCTGCCGACCGAGGTCGTGCGTCCATCCGAGGTCGCCGGGAATGGACCGCCATGCACCATCGCATGCGCGACCTCGACACCCGTCGGCCAGCCGTTGGCGAGAATCCGCCCGGCCTTGCGCTCGAGCAGCGGGATCAGTCGCGACGCCATGTCGGCATCGCCCGCATCCATCTGGATCGTCGCAGTCAGCTGACCCTCGGCGGCACGCAGCACGGCATGAAGCTCGTCCTCGCTCGTGCAGCGTACCAGCAGCGACGACGCACCGAACACCTCGTGACCCAGCGCCTTGTCGCTCAGGAACTGCGCCGCGGTCGTCTCGAAGAACGCCGCCTGGCCCTGTGCGACGCCTTCGCCGACCTTGCCGCGCGAAATCTCCTTCACCGCGTCATGGCTCGCAAGCGCGGCGATGCCCTGCTCGTACGCGGCATGGATACCGCCGGTGAGCATCGTCGCAGCGGGTGCGTCGGGCAGCGCGGTGGCCGCGGCGGAGACGAACGCATCGAGCCCCTCGCCTTCGACCGCGAGCACGAGGCCAGGGTTTGTGCAGAACTGCCCCGCACCCATCGTCAGCGACCCGACGAACGCCGTTCCCAGCGCCGCGCCGCGAGCCTTCAGGGCTTCGGGCAGCAGCACGACCGGGTTGATGCTCGACATCTCGGCATAGACCGGAACGGGGACTTCGCGGGCCTGCGCGAGCTTGACGAGCGCCAGGCCGCCGGCACGCGATCCGGTGAACCCGACCGCGGCGATGCGCGGATCCTGCACCAGCGCGCTGCCGAGATCGTTGCCGGGACCGACCAGATGCGAGAACACCCCCTTCGGCAATCCGCAGGCCGCAACCGCAGCGTCGATCGCACCGGCGACCATCGCGCCCGTCGCGGGATGCGCCGGGTGACCCTTGACCACCACGGTGCAACCCGCGGCCAGCGCCGACGCGGTGTCGCCACCAGCGGTCGAGAAGGCGAGCGGGAAATTGCTCGCGCCGAACACCGCGACCGGGCCGAGCGGGATCATCCGCAGCCGCAGATCGGGACGCGGCAGCGGTGCCCGATCGGGGAGCGCGGGGTCGATCCGCAGCCCCATCCAGCCACCGCGGCGGACGACGCCCGCGAACAGCTTCAACTGGCCGACGGTACGACCGCGCTCGCCCTCGAGCCGCGCGCGCGGCAGGCCGCTTTCGCGCATCGCGGTGACGATCAGGTCGTCGCCGAGCGCGACGATCTCATCGCCGATCCGCTCGAGAAAATCGGCGCGCGCGTCGTTGCCGGTCGCGCGATACGCATCGAAGGCGGCGTCGGCGGCAGCGCAGGCGGCCTCGACGTCGGCTGGACCATGGACCGCGATCGGATTACCCACCGCAAGGCCGGTAGCAGCATCGATGGATCGAAACGCCGAACGCTCGGTCTGGCTCGTGCTTGTGTCTGACATAGTATCCACTCCCTATACTCCGACATATAAGCGGCGCCGGGCTTTGGCAATCTTTGTCGTTCCTTGATCGCGCAGGGACTGTTACGCCGTGTCCAGGGAGCAAGCGTTATGACGGACACCGATCATATTCGGGATCATATTGGGGATCATATCGAGGATCCCGTGGAGGTTGGCAGTGGTGAGGAAGCGCCGGTCGCCCGCGTTCCGCGCGGCACGGGTCGTCGCCTTCATGGTGCGGTCGCGCACAAGCTCGGCACCGCGATATTGTCGGGGGAGTATGCGCCCGGCGACACGCTGTCCGGCGAGGTCGAGTTCTCGAAAACGCTCGACGTGTCGCGCAGCGCCTACCGCGAGGCGGTCCAGGTCCTGACCGCCAAGGGACTGGTCGAAAGTCGACCGAAGATCGGCACGCGCGTCCTGCCGCGCAGTCGGTGGAACCTGCTTGATCCCGACGTGCTCGCCTGGGCGTTTGCGGGCGAACCCGACATCACCTTCGTCCGCGGGCTGTTCGAATTGCGCGCGATCGTCGAGCCCGCTGCGGCGGCGCTTGCCGCGGAACGGCGCGAACGAACCGACCTGAAGATCATGAAGGATGCGCTGGCGGCAATGCGGCGACATACGCTGGCTACCGAAGCCGGGCGCGCCGCAGATCGCGAGTTTCACGACGCGGTGCTGACCGCGACGGGCAACGATGCGCTGATCGTGCTGAGTGCGAGCATCGGTGCGGCGGTCAACTGGACGACGCAGTTCAAGCAGCGCGCCCGTGCCCTGCCCCGCAATCCGATTCCCGATCACATGCTGGTCTATGATGCGATCGCCGCGGGCGATGCGAACGGCGCCAGCGCGGCGATGCGGACGCTGGTCGATCTGGCGCTGGAGGATACGAAATGGGCGATGGCGCGCTGACCATGATCCTCCCCCGCCAGGGGGAGGTGGCAGGCGCAGCCTGACGGAGGGGGCGGTGAGCGGAAACCTCTGCTCCGTGTCCGCCCCCTCCGTCGCCTTTGGCGCCACCTCCCCCTGGCGGGGGAGGAATATGGTCTAGCGGGTCGCCTGATCCGGCAGTGCGTTAGTGACCTTCGAGCCCCAGACCGCGTAGAACAGGATGTAGAGTTCGCACGCCGCGGTCAGCAGGAACGAGATCTGCAACCCGTAGGTGTCGGCGAGCCAGCCCTGAACGATCACCAGCGCACCGCCCGCGATCGCCATGATCAGCAGCCCCGACCCTTCCTCGGTCAACGGACCGAGGCCGCGGAGGCCGAGCGTGAAGATCGTCGGGAACATGATCGAGTGGAACAGCCCGACCGAGATCAGCGCCCACATCGCGACATGCCCCGTGGTGAAGGTCGCGATCAGCATGACGACGAACGCGCCGATGCTCGCCATCGCCAGCACGCGTTCGGCGGGGATCGTCCGCATCACGACGCTGCCGACCAGCCGGCCGACCATCATACCGCCCCACAGGATGAACAGGTAATGCGAGGCCTGCTCGTGCGTCAGATTGCCGATCTGCGGCTGGCTGACGAAGTTGATGAACAGATTGGCGACGCCGATCTCGGCTATCAGATAAATGAAGATCGCCGGGATGCCGAGCACCAAGTTGCGGTGCGACCAGAGCGACAGCCCCTTGCGATCCGCCTTGGCCGAACGCTGCGTCGCGGCGCCCATCGCCGGCAGCGGGAAGCGCGCGATGACGATCGCGAGCACGACCAGCACGCCCGCGACGATCAGATACGGCAACACCACCGACTGTGCGTCGGCCAGCCGCTCGGCCGGTGTCAGCACCGCGGTCGACCCGGCAACCGCGGTGCCCGAGGTCGAGCGGCCGAGGATCAGATAGCCACCGAACAAGGGCGCCAGCGTCGCACCGGCCGAGTTGAACGCCTGGACCAGGTTCAATCGCGACGACGCGGTCTCGGGTGGACCGACGACGGCGACATACGGATTGGCCGCGACCTGGAGCAGCGTGATGCCGCTCGCGATCACGAACAGCGCGACCAGCGTGACGCCGTAGCTCGGCAGGCGCGCGGCCGGCACCATCATCAGCGCACCGACCGCCATCAGGCCGAGGCCGAACACCATCGCGCGCTGATAGCCGACCCGCTCGATCAGCTTGGCGGACGGGATCGACGCGAAGAAATAGGCGATGAACCAGACGCTCTCGATCAGCGTGGTCTGCGTGTAACTCAGGTCGAACACGCTGCGCAGATGCGGCAGCAGCGTGTTGTTGATGACCGTGATGAAGCCCCACATGAAGAACAGGCTGGCGAGCAGGGTCAGCGCGGAGCGATAACTGGGACTGCCCCCCGGCGGATCCTGTGTCGCTGCGCCCTCGACGGGTCGTTGCATCTGTATCGGCATCGCCATAATCGCTCACCCTCCGTGCCATGTCTGCGACTGAACGACAGTCTTTTACCGCATGGCTTGCTCAGAAATATATTGTCCGACTATATAGCCTCACAAGGCGCGTCAACGGCGTCGAGCGATTAAGGACGGGAACCGAAATGCGCGCAATCGGAAAAACGGGGATCATCATGGCGGCCGTGCTGACGGCGGTATCGACGCAAGCCGCGTCGGCCGCATCGGCCAAGCGCGAGTCGTTCGGCAAATTGCCCGACGGCACCGCGATCGAAGCCGTCACGCTGACCGGCACCAATGGTGTGAGCGCGCGAATCATGACCCTCGGCGCGACGCTCCAGTCGTTGAACGCGCCCGACCGCAATGGCAAGGTGGCCGACATCACGCTCGGCTATGACGATGCCGCGAGCTATGCCAGCGCGCCCAATTTCTGGGGCCAGACGATCGGCCGCTATGCCAACCGTATCGCCGGCGGCCGCTTCACGCTCGACGGCAAGGCGTATCAATTGCCGCTCAACGACAAGACCAACACGCTGCACGGCGGCACCGTCGGGTTCGACAAGCTGGTATGGAAGATCGTGTCGGTCACCAATGGCGCGCAAGCGAAGGTCGTGATGACGCTGACCAGCCCGGCGGGCGACCAGGGCTATCCCGGCACGTTGATGGCCAAGGTCACCTATGCGCTCGACGACAAGGGCGCGCTGACGATCGATTTCGACGCGACCAGCGATGCGCCGACGATCGTCAACATGACCAACCACGCGCTGTTCGATCTGGCCGGCGAAGGCTCGGCGACCGGGATCTACGGCCAGCGGCTGACGATCCCGGCGCGGCGCTACACCCCGGTGAACGCCACGCTGATCCCCACCGGCGAACTAAAACCCGTCGTCGGCACGGTGTTCGACTTCACCAAGGGCCGCGCGCTGTCCGACGGCATTCGCGACGGCCGCGATCCGCAGATCGTGATCGGCCACGGTTGGGATCATAACTTCGTGCTCGACAAGGGCGCGACGCCGGAGCCCGGCCTCGCCGCTCGGGTGGAAGATCCGGCGTCTGGCCGCGTGCTCGAAGTGCTGACCACCGAGCCCGGCGTGCAATTCTACTCCGGCAACTTCCTCGACGGGTCGCTGATCGGCAAGTCGGGCCATGTCTACCGGATGGGCGACGGTCTCGCGCTCGAACCGCAGAAGTTTCCGGACACGCCCAACCAGCCCGCGTTCGGCTCGGCGCGCGTCGATCCCGGCAAGCCCTATCACCATCGCATGATCTACCGCGTCTCCGTCGCGCGTTGATCCTACCGATCCCGATCTTCCAGAAAGCCTCCCGATGACCGACCCGATGACCGACATGCCCCCCGCTTCCAGCAAGCTCCGCAGCCGCGCGTGGTTCGACAACCCCGAGAACATCGACATGACCGCGCTCTATCTCGAGCGTTATCTGAACTTCGGGCTGAGCCTGGAGGAACTGCGCTCGGGCAAGCCGATCATCGGCATCGCGCAGACCGGCAGCGACCTGTCGCCGTGCAACCGCCACCATCTCGTGCTCGCCGAACGCCTGCGCGAGGGCATCCGTGAAGCCGGCGGCATCGCGCTCGAATTTCCGGTCCATCCGATCCAGGAAACCGGCAAGCGCCCGACCGCCGGGCTCGACCGCAACCTCGCCTATCTGGCGCTGGTCGAGGTGCTCTACGGCTATCCGCTCGACGGCGTGGTGCTGACGATCGGCTGCGACAAGACGACGCCGGCCTGCCTGATGGCGGCGGCGACCGTCAACATCCCGGCGATCGCGTTGTCGGTCGGGCCGATGCTCAACGGCTGGCACAAGGGCGAGCGTACCGGCTCGGGGACGATCGTGTGGAAGGCGCGCGAGCTGCTCGCGACCGGCGCGATCGACGACGAGGGCTTCATCAAGCTCGTCGCGTCGTCGGCGCCGTCGACCGGTTACTGCAACACGATGGGCACCGCGACGACGATGAACAGCCTTGCCGAGGCGCTCGGCATGCAGTTGCCCGGCTCGGCCGCGATCCCAGCCCCGTACCGCGACCGCCAGGAGGTGGCGTACAAGACCGGCAAGCGGATCGTCGACATGGTCGCCGAGGACCTGAAGCCTTCGGACATCCTGACCAAGGAAGCGTTCCACAACGCCATCGTCGTCAATTCGGCGATCGGCGGCTCGACCAACGCGCCGATCCACTTGGCCGCGATCGCGCGCCACATCGGCGTCGACTTGCCGATCGACGACTGGCAGACGCACGGCCACAAGGTGCCGCTGATGGTCAACCTCCAGCCCGCGGGTGAGTATCTGGGCGAGGATTATTACCATGCCGGTGGCGTGCCGGCGGTGGTGGCCGAGCTGATGAAGCAGGGCCTGATCCACGAGGACGCGATGACCGCCAACGGCAAGTCGATCGGCGACAATTGCCGGACCGCGACGATCGAGGACGAGCGCGTCATCCGCCCGTTCGCGACGCCGTTGCTGGAGGATGCCGGCTTCATCGTGTTGCGCGGCAATTTGTTCGACTCGGCGATCATGAAGACCAGCGTGATCTCGCCGGAGTTCCGCGAACGTTATCTGTCGAACCCGGACGATCCCGAGGCGTTCGAGGGCCCCGCGGTCGTGTTCGACGGGCCGGAGGATTATCACCACCGGATCGACGATCCCTCGCTCGGGATCACGACCGACACGTTGTTGTTCATGCGTGGCGCGGGGCCGATCGGCTATCCGGGTGCCGCCGAGGTCGTGAACATGCGGCCGCCGGCGTATCTGATCCGCGAGGGCGTGCATGCCCTCCCCTGCATCGGCGATGGGCGGCAGTCGGGGACGTCGGGCTCGCCGTCGATCCTCAACGCCAGCCCCGAAGCTGCCGCAATGGGTGGCCTCGCGCTGATCCGTACCGGCGACCGGGTTCGCATCGATCTCGCCAAGGGATCGGCCAACGTACTGATTTCCGACGAGGAACTCGCCGAGCGCCGCCGTACGCTGACCGCAGACGGTGGCTATGCCTTCCCGCGTTCGCAGACGCCGTGGCAGGAAATTCAGCGCGCCACCGTCGGCCAGATGGAAACGGGTGCGATCCTGGAGGGCGCCGAGAAGTATCAGCGCATCGCGCAGACGATGGGCCTACCGCGCGACAATCACTGAGGCGTGACTGCGCGCCGCTCGATCAGGGCGGTGCGCAGGCATTGGCAAACGATCTCGTCGCGCTGGTTGATCAGCCGGTGCGTGAAGGTGACGATGCCTGCGTTCGGGCGCGACTTGCTGGGCTTGAGGTCGGTCACCTCGGTCTGGCAGCGCATCGTGTCGCCGATGAACACCGGCTTCGGATGCACCAGCTTGTCGTAGCCGAGATTGGCGACGAGCGTGCCGAGCGTCGTCTCGCCGACCGACAGCCCGACCATCAGCGCGAAGGTGAAGGTGCCGTTAACCAGGATCCGGCCGAACTCGCTCGCCTTCGCCGCCTCGATATCGAGGTGGAGCGGCTGCGGGTTGTGCGTCATCGTCGAGAACAGGAGATTGTCCGTCTCGGTCACCGTGCGGCGGATCTCGTGCTCGATCCGGTCGCCGATGCTCCAGTCGTCGTAATAGCGGCCTGCCATCAGGCGTCCTTTTCGATGCGGACGAGCATGGTGCCCTCGGTCACCTGCCCGCCCTCGATTGCGTTGAGGTCCGCAACAATGCCGTCGAACGGTGCGGTGAGGGAGTGCTCCATCTTCATCGCCTCCAGCGTGACGAGCTTCTGGCCCTTGGTGACCGTATCGCCCGCTGCGACGTCGACCGCGATGATGCGGCCGGGCATAGGCGACAGGATCGCGCCGTCCGCTGCCCCGCCCGCCGCCACGCCCGATGCACGCCAGGGCTTCAGCTGCCAGGTCTGGCCGGCTTCGGAGATCAGCACGTCTTCGAACGCGGGCGTCGTTCCGGCGTGTCCGTCGAGTTCGACCTCGACCGGTTCGCCGTCCAGCAGGAACGTTGCGCTGCGGCGGGGGGCGGCGTTGAGACGGAAGCCCGCGATCGGATCGGCGGATACGAGCGCTCCGGCAGCCTCCGCCAAAGCCTCTTCGGTCGGGTGAGTCGGCGGCATGAGCGCATCGCCTTCGCGGGCGATCAGGCCGGTATCGAGCGTGCCCGCAACGAAGTCGGGGTGGTCGAGCGCCTCGACGAGGAACCCCGCGTTGGAGCGTACCGGCCAGACGACCGCGCCGTCGAGCGCGTCGGCCAAGGCTTCGCGCGCGGTCTCGCGGTCTTCGCCCCAGGCGATCACCTTGGCGATCATCGGGTCGTAGAAAGGCGAGATTTCCGCGCCCTGCTCGACCCCGGTATCGACGCGGGCGGTGGTGCCGAGATCGAAGCGTTCGAGCGTGCCGATGGAGGGCAGGAACCCCTTGGCGGGATCCTCGGCATAGAGTCGTGCCTCCATCGCCCAACCGTCGATCGCCAGCTCATCCTGACGTTTCGGCAAAGGCTCGCCGCTCGCGACGCGGAGTTGCCATTCGACCAGATCCTGCCCGGTGATCTCTTCGGTGACCGGATGCTCGACCTGGAGGCGCGTGTTCATTTCCATGAACCAGATGCGGTCGGCGCGGAGGCCTTCGCTGGCGTCGGCGATGAACTCGATCGTGCCGGCGCCGACGTAATCGACCGCCTTGGCCGCCTTGACCGCAGCCGAGCAGATGGCGTCGCGGGTGGCGGCGTCCATGCCGGGTGCAGGCGCTTCCTCGATCACCTTCTGATGGCGACGCTGAAGCGAACAATCGCGCTCAAACAAATGAACGACGTCGCCGTGGCTGTCGCCGAACACCTGCACCTCGATATGGCGCGGCGAGAGGATGTATTTCTCGATCAGGACGTCGGTGTTGCCGAACGAGGATGCCGCCTCGCGCTGACACGAGACGAGCGCGTCGGCGAACTCGGTGGCGGTATCGACGCGGCGCATGCCCTTGCCGCCGCCGCCGGCGACCGCCTTGATAAGGACGGGGTAGCCGATCGCGTCCGCCTCGGTCTTGAGGCGCTCGGGGGATTGGTCTTCGCCGAGATAGCCTGGGGTGACGGGTACGCCTGCGGCGATCATGCGCTGTTTCGCGGCGTCCTTGAGGCCCATTGCGCGGATGCTGTCGGGGTTGGGGCCGACCCAGATTAGCCCGGCGTCGAGCACGGCTTGGGCGAAATCGGCGTTCTCGGACAGGAAGCCGTAGCCGGGGTGGATCGCCTCGGCGCCGGTCTGCTTCGCGGCGGCGATGATACGGTCGCCGACGAGGTAGCTTTCGCGCGCCGGGGATGCGCCGATGTGGACGGCTTCGTCGGCCTGACGGACATGGAGAGCGTTCGCGTCGGCGTCCGAATAGACCGCGACGGTGCGGATACCGAGACCGCGTGCGGTGCGGATGATGCGGCAGGCGATCTCGCCGCGGTTGGCGATCAGGAGGGATCCGATCATTGCGCGACGCATCCCGTGGTGCGCGAGGACCATGTGATGTTGGCGATCTTCCAGCGACCGGCCTCCCGCACCATGTCGAAATGGTCGGTGCCGCAATGCGCGACCTTGCCGTCGATCGTGAAGACATAGGGCGACCAGACCATCGCGATGTCGCCGTCGATGTCGACCGCCGGATCGGTCAGGCGTTCGGCGTAGCGCTCTGGACCGGGTTTGATCATGGCGGCGAACTCGGGCCAGCTCATGCGGCGGACGGTGCGCGTGCCGTCGGGCTTTTCCTCGGCGACGGTGGCGCCGCCGTCGGGGCGGACCTGCGCAAGGATCGCCTGGCCGTCGCGGGCGGCAAGCGCGGCGAAGAGCGCGTCGATCGGGACCATGACGCCGGCCTCTTCGGTCATTACCGCGGGGGGAAGGCCGGTGCCTTTGACGATCGGCTGGACCGGGGTGACCTGACCGGCGGCGAGCAATAGTGACAGCAGGATCATCGGGTTACATCCTGAACACGCCGAACGCCGGGCGTTCGGGGATGGGAGCGTTGAGCGTGGCGGCGAAGGCCAGGCCGAGCACGTCGCGGGTCTGGGCGGGATCGATGATGCCGTCGTCCCACAGGCGTGCGGTGGCGTACCAGGGGTTGCCTTCGTCCTCGTATTTCTGGCGGACGGGCGCCTTGAAGGCTTCGGCCTGTTCGGGCGACCAGCTTTCGGCGTCGCGGTGAACGGTGGCGAGGACCGAGGCCGCCTGCTCGCCGCCCATTACGCTGATCCGGCTGTTGGGCCAGGTGAAGAGGAAGCGTGGCGAATAGGCGCGGCCGCACATGCCGTAATTGCCCGCGCCGAAGCTGCCGCCGATGAGGACCGTGATCTTCGGGACGGTCGCGGTGGCCACCGCCGTGACGAGCTTGGCGCCGTGTTTCGCGATGCCCTCAGCCTCGTATTTGCCGCCGACCATGAAGCCCGAGATGTTCTGGAGGAACAGCAGCGGGATCTTTCGCTGGCAGGCTAACTCGATGAAGTGTGCGCCCTTCTGTGCGCTCTCGCTGAAGAGCACGCCGTTGTTGGCGAGGATCGCGACGGGGATGCCCCAGATATGTGCGAAGCCGCAGACGAGGCTGGTGCCGTAGAGCGCCTTGAACTCGTGGAACTCGCTGCCGTCGACGAGGCGGGCGATGACTTCGTGGACGTCGTAGGGCGCGCGGACGTCGCTCGGGACGATGCCGTAGAGGTCTTCAGGCGCGAACTTCGGCGGGCGGGGCTGCTGGAGATTCACCGCGGTCTGCGCCTGCGGTTGCAGCGTCGAGACGATGTCGCGGACGATGGTCAGCGCGTGCTCGTCGTTCTCGGCGACGTGATCGACCACGCCCGACCGCCGGCCATGCGTGTCGGCGCCACCGAGTTCTTCCGCGGAGATGACTTCGCCGGTAGCGGCCTTCACGAGCGGGGGGCCGGCGAGGAAGATCGTCCCCTGCCCGCGGACGATGATCGTCTCGTCGGACATCGCGGGGACATACGCCCCGCCCGCGGTGCAGCTGCCCATGACGCAGGCGATCTGCGGGATGCCGAGCGCGGACATCTGCGCCTGGTTGAAGAAGATGCGGCCGAAATGATCGCGGTCGGGGAACACCTCGGCCTGGTGCGGCAGGTTCGCGCCGCCGCTGTCGACGAGGTAGATGCAGGGTAGGCGGTTCTCCTGCGCGATCTCCTGCGCGCGGAGGTGTTTCTTGACGGTCAGCGGGAAGTAGGTGCCGCCCTTCACCGTCGCGTCGTTGCACAGGATCATGCACTGGCGACCGGACACGCGGCCGATGCCGGCGATCACGCCTGCGCCGGGGACTTCGTTATCGTAGAGGCCGTTGGCGACGAGCTGGCCGATCTCGAGAAACGGCGAGCCGGGGTCGAGCAGGCGTTCGACGCGGTCGCGGGGGAGGAGTTTGCCGCGGGCGGTGTGGCGCTCGCGGGACTTCGCGTTGCCGCCGAGTTCTGTGCGGGCGACGTCTTCGCGGAGGGTTTCGGCGAGCGCGCGGTTGTGCGCGGCATTGGCGCGGAAGGTTTCGCTGTCGGGGGAGAGGGCGGAGGTTAGGACGGGGGCTGACATCAAATCCTCCCCTGCAAGGGGAGGTGGCAGCGCGCAGCGCTGACGGAGGG
>JAJNQF010000376.1 GCA_021154945.1 Sphingomonas sp. | reverse complement strand
CCGATGCCGTGCTCGGCCGAAATCGAGCCGCCCGCCGCCGTGACGAGATCGCCGACGAAGCGGGTGACGACTGGCGCATCCTCGGCATACCAGTGCGCAGGGTCGGTGCCGGGGGCGGCGCGGACGTGGAAATGGACGTTGCCGTCGCCGAGATGGCCGAAACCGCTGGCGTGCGTACCGGGGAAGCGCGCGTCGCACACCGCCGCCGCCTCGATCATGAACCGCGGCATCGTCTCCACGGGAATCGAGATGTCGTGCTGCGTCGCGGGGCCGAGCGCGCGTTCGGCGGCGGACAGCGAGTCGCGGAGCAGCCAGAATGCGTCCGACTGGGCTTCGCTGGTGGCGATCGTGGCGTCCTCGATCGCGCCGTCCTCGAACGCCTTGGCGAGCAGGCGTTCGAGGAGCGAGCTGGGGGATTCGCCTTCGGTGGAGGCCTCGGTCGCCTCGATGAGGAGGTGCCAGGGGTGGTGACCGGCGAGCGGGGCGCGGGCGTTCGGGAGATGCGCCACCGCCGCGTCGAGCGACTCGGCGGGGAGAATCTCGAAGCTCTCGATCGCGTCGGTCTTCGCCTGCATCGTACGCAGGAGTTTCAGTGCAGCCTGGGGGGACCCGATGCCGACCCACGCCGTACCGCGCGCCGCGATTGCCGGAGCGAGGCGGAGCGTAGCCGCGGTGACGATCGCCAGCGTGCCCTCCGCGCCGATGAACAGCTGGTCGAGGTCATAGCCGCGATTGTCCTTCTTCAGCGCGGACAGGCCGTCGTGGATGCTGCCGTCGGCGAGCACCGCCTCGACGCCCGCGACGAGGCCGCGCATCGTGCCGAACTTCAGGACCTGCGTACCGCCGGCGTTGGTCGAGACGAGCCCGCCGATCGTGGCGGTGCCGCGCGCGCCGAGCGTCAGCGGGAAGCGCCACCCCTGCCCTTGCGCGGCGCCGTCGAGGTCGGCGAGGATCACGCCGGCCTCGGCAATGGCGAGCCCAGCTTGCGCATCGACGCTGCGGATGCGGTTCAAGCGACGGAGCGACAGGATCAGCGCCCTGCCGTCCGACGGCGCGGTCGCGCCGCCGACCATAGAGGTGTTGCCGCCCTGCGCGACCAGCGGCACGCTGTGTTCGGCCGCCGCCTTGACGATCAGCGCCACCTCCGCAGTCGAGCTGGGCGACAGCATCGCGGGCGCCGCGCCGTGAAAACGGCCGCGCCAGTCGTGCAGCCAGGGATCGATGTCGGCGGGGTCGGTGACGATCGCCTTGGCGTCGAGATGCGGCGCGAGCGCGGCCAGCATCGCGGCTTGCGAAGGCGTCAGGGTTGCTGTCTGAATTTGAACCACGTGAGCAGCGCTAGACAAAATTCATCGCGCGTTCAACGATTGGCCCTAACGGTTACGTCAACATGATCCATCCCGCGATTCCCGCCACCCTGCTCGCGCTTGCGGGCCCTTTCGTCGCGGCCCCCTTTTCTGCGGGCGGGCGCGATGTCCCCCAGCCTGGATTCGAGCTGGACGGCGTGCAGGTCGCGCAGATCTCGATCCACCAGCGCGTCATCATCCGCGTGCCCCGGATGAGCCGGGCGCCGGCGCGGACCTTCTCGCCGCCGCGGGAGTGGAAGGAGCATAAGGGCCCCAAATGCATCGCGGTCGCCGAGATCGCCGGCGCGATGCTGAACAAGGAGGGCGCGGTCGACCTGGTGATGGACGACACGACCCGGCTGCGCGCGCGGCTCGACGGCGACTGCAGGCCGCTCGATTATTATTCGGGATTCTATCTGCGGCCGGGGCCCGATGGCCTGATCTGCAAGGATCGCGATGCCATCCGCATGCGCTCGGGCGCGCGGTGCGAGATCGATGGGTTCAAGAGTTTGCGGCTGAAGAAGTAGCGGGGTCGGGCCGCTAACGTGCTTGGCGGATGCAAGGTCACCCGTTCCGTCATCCTGACGAAAGTCAGAATCCAGAGTAACTGACGGTACGCTGCTTGGCCCTGGATCCTGACTTTCGTCAGGATGACGGGATTTTTGCGGAAGTGCGCCAGCCACCGGTGCCTCTCCATCCTCCATTCACCGCGTTTCCTTGACATTTGTCGCTAAATCGGCGAGCGCCGGAACGCTTGAGGGCAGTGCATTTCACCCTCCATTTACCGGACATTTGCATGAGTTTTGCCGACCTCGGCCTCTCCGACGAACTGCTCAAGGCAGTCACCGACTCCGGCTATACCGAGCCGACCCCGATCCAGGCTGGCGCGATCCCGTCCGTGCTGATGATGCGCGACATCATCGGCATCGCCCAGACGGGCACCGGCAAGACCGCGTCGTTCGTGCTGCCGATGATCGACATTCTCGCGCATGGCCGCAGTCGCGCGCGGATGCCGCGCTCGCTGATCCTCGAGCCGACGCGCGAACTCGCCGCGCAGGTGGCGGAGAATTTCGAGAAATACGGCGTCAATTCGAACCTCTCGATGGCGCTGCTAATCGGCGGCGTGTCGATGGGCGACCAGCTTGCCGCGCTGGAGAAGGGCGTCGACGTCCTGATCGCGACGCCGGGCCGGTTGATGGACCTGTTCGGGCGCGGCAAGATCATGCTCAACGGCTGTTCGATGCTGGTGATCGACGAGGCGGACCGGATGCTCGACATGGGCTTCATCCCCGACATCGAGGAAATCTGCACGAAGCTGCCGAAGCAGCGCCAGACGCTGCTGTTCTCGGCGACGATGCCGCCGCCGATCAAGAAGCTGGCGGACAAGTTCCTGACCAATCCCAAGACGATCGAGGTGTCGCGCCCGGCGTCGACCAACCTCAACATCAAGCAGTATCTGGTGCCGGTGCCGAGCCAGACCGCCAAGCGCGACACTTTACGTAGGATTCTGGCGCAGGAAGAGGTGACCAACGCGATCATCTTCTGCAACCGCAAGACGACAGTGCGCGACCTGAACAAGGTGCTGAAGCAGGCGGGCTACAAGTCGGGCGAGATCCACGGCGACATGGAACAGCCGCAGCGACTGGCCGAGCTCGAACTGTTCAAGACCGGCGCGGTGACGATCCTAGTCGCGTCGGACGTCGCGGCGCGCGGGCTCGACATCAAGGGCGTGTCGACGGTGTTCAACTATGACGCACCGTGGCATCCGGACGACTATGTTCACCGGATCGGCCGGACGGGACGCGCGGGGGCTACGGGCACGGCGTACACGTTCGTCGCGCCCGACGATGCCGAGAATATCATCAATATTGAGAAGCTGACCGGGCAGACGATCGAGCGGTTGAAGGGTGCCGAGCCCAAGGCTGCTGCGGCACCTGCCGTGACCGAAGACGAGGGCACGGCGCGGCGCGCACGGCCGCGTCGCGGGGCGCGGTCCGAGACGTTTGCGCCGGTGCCGGTTGCGGCGGCGGTTGCCGAGGAGTCGGATCGGCCACGTACGCGGCGGGTGCCGCGGGCGGATACGGTCGCCCCGGCGATCGTCGCCGAAGTGCTGGCTGCGGCCGAGCCGGTTGCGGCGGCCAAGCGTCCGCGCTGGGAGCGTACGCCGATCGACGAGCCCGTGCC
The DNA here is from genome assembly GCA_021154945.1 of Sphingomonas sp. Lineage (GTDB taxonomy): Bacteria > Pseudomonadota > Alphaproteobacteria > Sphingomonadales > Sphingomonadaceae > Sphingomonas. The sequence goes on along the minus strand of JAJNQF010000376.1, from coordinate 3,838 downwards.
CGCGGTGAAGCCGCGCGTTGCGGAACCGGCACGGGTCGAGCCGGTGCAGGTCGAACCGGCGTATGTCGAACCGGTTCGTGCCGCGCCTGCGCGGTCGGAGCCGGTGCGGTCGGAACCGGTGCGTTCGCAACCTGTTCGTTCGGAAGCCGCGAAGGTCGAACCGCCACGGACGGAGCGCATTCCTGCGGATCCAACCGGTGGTCGCCGCCAACCGGTCGCCGATACGCCGGCGGATGGCTGGAACGGACCATTCCCGAGCTTCCTGAATGCCGTGATCGGAGGATATGAATGATGTCGATGCGCCGTATCGCCGCGCTTGCCCTGCTCGCCACCGCGGTCGCGGCCCCTGCCGCTCCCCGTGCGAAGGTGGTGGCGCCGCATGTGAATACGGCGAGCTTCGACAAGTTGCCCCAGCCTTTGCCGCTGCCGTATAATGAGTCGGCGAACGCCAATGCGCAGGTTGCGGCAGCGCGTGCGCGGGCACTGAAGACGCACAAGCGCTTGCTGATCGACCTCGGCGGCAACTGGTGCCTCGACTGCCGACTGCTTGCGGGAACGATCGACCTGCCCGAGATGAAGCGCTTCGTGGACAGCAAGTTCGTGGTGGTGACGGTCGACATCGGCCGCTTCGACAAGAACGGGCAGATCGCTGCGGGCTACGGCATCAAGGGGCGGCTGAAGGGCGTGCCGGCGGTACTGGTGGTCGATCCGCGGAGCAATCGGTTGCTGAACGCTGGGCATGAGACCGAGCTGGCGGATGCGCGGTCGATGGGGCCTCAGGCTCTGGCGAACTGGCTGGCGAAGTGGGCGGCTTGATCCGGGATTTTGAAAAACGTTTAGCGCTTTTTTGTTGCTGACCTGAAGCGATTGACGGGGCTCGCCTGCTCCACTGCGTCGCCCTGTTTGGCTTGCCCTCACCTATCGCCGCCTTCGGCCTCTCTCCCTCTCCCCGATGGGAGAGGGAATGGGTCCGAGGCAGCTTTACCGGGCGAGCTTTTGCTAGCGGTTGATGCTCGTTCGACACTGGCTTCGTCGTTGCGAAGCAGTCCGGCGCGCGCCTCTTGCTCCTTTAGTCGGGAATCCGTCGTGCGGCGTTGGTCGCGACGCAATCGGCTCTCCAGGGAGCCGGTTTATGCCGCTCCGTTCGCTCTAATCCACGCCGTCATCCTGACGAAAGTCAGGACCCAGAGCCACGGGCGTTAGCTCCTGAGATCCTGGGTCCTGACTTTCGTCAGGATGACGGGTTTGGTTGGCGGGTCGCTCGCTCTTACGCAGCGACCGGGATCAGCGCATCGTCCAGCGCGCCGGCGCGCACATAGCCCGGGCGTGCCTTCAACCGATCGGCATAGTCGGCGAACGCCGGGCGGTCGGGAAGCGAGCCGAATTGCAGGCCCCAGATGACCTGCGATCCGACATAGACGTCGGCGGCGGTGAAGCGGTTTCCAGCGATGTGATCATGCGCGGCCACCGCGCGCTCCAGCACGTCGACGGCGGTGTCGTAGCTGCCATAGCCGATCATGCGCTGCTGGCTGTCGGTGGGCACGACGCCGAGCGAGCGGTTGCTGATCGCGGCTTCGAGCGGGCCGGCGGCGTAGAACAGCCAGCGATAATAGGCGGCGCGTTCGTCGGGGTGCGGTGCGAGATCGGCGTCGGGGAATACATCGGCAAGATACGCGCAATTCGCGGCGCATTCGGTGACGGTCTGGCCGTTGTGAACGATCGTCGGGACCTTGCCCATCGGGTTGATCGACAGGAACGGCTCGGTCTTCATCGTCGAGGCGTAGTCGAGGACGACGGTGTCATACTCAGCGCCGAATTCTTCGAGCATCCATCGGGCGATCCGGCCTCGCGACATCGGGTTGGTGTAGAGCGTTAGCGTCATGCGGGCCTCCCGAGAACGGATCGTGAACGAAGATCTCATGGAGTAGGGCCGCGGTCAAGCGGCTGCTAGCGAAGTAAGCTTGTTCTCCCGCGAAGGCGGGAGCCCAGGCTGGGCTCCCGCCTTCGCGGGAGAACAAGGACGTGGAGGGCTGGGCTCGGTTACGGGCCCCTCAACCTTCCCCCGTTACACCAGCGCCTTGTCGAACAGCGCGAGCATCCGCGCCCAGGCCTTGTCTGCCTGGGCTGCGTTGTAGACCTTGCTGTCGGGCGGGCACCAGCCGTGCATGGTGCCTTCGTACACCTCGATCTCGGCCGGCAATTTCGCTGCTGCGAACGCGGTACGAAGCGTGTCCTTTTCGGTGGGCGAGCGGGCGTCGTCGTTGGCGGCGATCGCGATCAGGTACCGGCCCTTCATCTGCGGGATCAGGAGATGCGGGCTGTCGGGTTTGTCGGTGACGAAGCCGCCGCCGTGGAAGGTCGCGCCGGCGCGGATGCGGCTCGGCACGGCCGCGGCGGTGCGCAGGACCATCGGGCCGCCCATGCAATAGCCGGTGCTGGCCAGCCCACGCTTGCGGTCGGTCTGCGGCTGCGCGTCGATGAACGCGGCAAAGGCCTTTGCGTCGCGGACGGTGCCTTCGGCGGTGAGCGCCTCGCGGAAAGGCGCGATGCGGCTTTTGACCTCGGGCTGATCGTAGGATTCGCCGGGCTTCAGGAACGGCGCCTTGGTCGAGCGGTAGAATTGGTTGACGACGAGCACCGCGTACCCCGATTGCGCGAGCCGGTCTGCCATCTGGCGGAAGGCGGGGCGGAGGCCCATGATGTCGGGCCAGATCAGCACGCCGGGGTGCTTGCCGGTGGCGGGCGCAACGAAATAGGCGTCGGCCTTGCCGTCGGGGGTGGTGATCGAAACGTCGCGGCCCTTGATGACGGCGGCGTTGGCGGGGGCGGGCAGCAGCATGGCGAGACCCGCCGCGCCGGTCATGACGCCGAACTGGCGCCGCGAGACGCCGGCCAGATACGCTTCGTTATCGTCTGCGGTATGCTCGTCGCACATGGGGCTATCCTCTTGAATTTGGCCGCATGCTAACTCAGGCCGCGCGCCACCACCATACGCCATCTTGGATGTCGCGGGTCGCTCGGCCTTCGACTTCGAGGCGGCGGAGATGCGCGAGCGCTTCGCCGGTCGCCATGCCGAGGACGTCGGGGCCGATCGCGCGGCGGAACAGGCGACCGAAACAGTCGACCGCGCGGCGGGGCTCGGCGAGGAAGACGGCGAGTTCGTCGAGTCGCTCGCGGTGTTCGAGGTCCATCGCGTCGAGGCGGGTGTGGAGGCCGGTGAACGGGTCGCCGTGGCCGGGGAGGACGAGCAGGTCTGCCGGCAGCGTCTTGAGTTTTGCGATCGAAGCGAACCATTCGCCCAGCGGGTCGGCGTTCGGTTCGGTGACGCCGAGCGAGACGTTGGGGCTGATACGCGGGAGGACCTGATCGCCCGCGATGAGGATGCCGCCGGCTTCGTCGTACAGGCACGCATGTTCGGGGCAGTGGCCGGAGCCGGTGACGATCCGCCAGTCGCGGGTGCCGATGGTGAGCGTGTCGCCGTCCTCGATGCGGGTGTAGCTGAGCGGGAGGGGCGTGATGATCTTTCGGAAGCCGGCCCAGCCCTTGGCGGTGGCGTGGTCGATCTGGTCTGGGCCCCAACCTGCGCCGCGCCAGAAGGCGAGCATTTCGTGCGGGACTGACTCGCGCGCGTCGGCGGCGAGCATGCGCGCGGTGAGCCATTCGGCGCGCGTCATGATCAGGGGGGCGGCATGGTGGTCGCACATCCAGCCGGCGAGGCCGATATGGTCGGGGTGGAAGTGGGTGCCGATCATCTTCGAGATGCGAACGCCGGACTTGGGGCCCTTGAAGATGGCTTTCCAGGCATCGCGGGCCTCGGCGGTGTTCATGCCGGTGTCGA
>JAJNQF010000097.1 GCA_021154945.1 Sphingomonas sp. | reverse complement strand
GAAGGCCAAGGATCGCTGGTCGCTCCCACCGGTTCTCGAGGAGTGCAAGGCCGAGGCGAAGAAGCGCGGCCTGTGGAACATGTTTCTCCCGGCCGACCGGGCTTCGGGCGACACGCACGGCACGATGGGTCTGTCCAACCTCGACTATGCGCCGATCTGCGAGGTGCTGGGCCGCTCCTCGATCGCCTCGGAATCGGTCAATTGCTCGGCCCCCGACACCGGCACCATGGAAGTGTTCGCCCGCTACGGCTCGGCCGAGCACAAGGAGAAGTGGCTGAAGCCGCTGCTCAACGGCGAGATCCGCTCGTGCTTCGCCATGACCGAGCCGGCCGTCGCCTCGTCCGACGCGCGCAACGTCGAATGCCGCATCGAAGCCGACGGCAACGACTACGTCATCAACGGCCGCAAATGGTGGTCGTCGGGCATGGGCGACCCGCGCTGCAAGGTCATCATCCTGATGGGCAAGAGCGATCCCAACGCGCCGGCCTATCGCCAGCAATCGATGATCGTGGTGCCGCGCGACACGGCAGGCATCAAGATCGTCAAGATGCTGCACGTGTTCGGCTACGACGACGCCCCGCACGGCCATGCCGAAGTGGTCTACGACAACGTGCGCGTGCCGAAATCGGCGATCCTGCTGGGCGAGGGCCGCGGCTTCGAGATCGCCCAGGGCCGCCTCGGCCCGGGCCGCATCCATCACTGCATGCGCGCCATCGGCGTCGCCGAGCGGGCGCTCGAGATGGCGATCAAGCGCGCCAAGAGCCGCGTCGCCTTCGGCCAGCGCATCTCCGAGATGGGCGTGACCAAGGCCCACGTCGCCGACATGCGCATGGAGATCGACATGGCCCGCCTGCTGGTGCTCAAGGCGGCGTGGGCGATGGACAAGTACGGCAACAAGGAAGCGCGCCAGCAGATCGCCATGATCAAGGTCGCGGTGCCCAACATCAGCTCCAAGGTGGTCGATCGCTGCCTGCAGCTGCACGGCGCGGGCGGCGTCAGCCAGGTCTTCAAGCTGGCCAGCATGTACGCCCACCAGCGCACGCTGCGCCTGGCCGACGGTCCGGACGAGGTCCATCGCGACCAGGTCGGCCGGCTGGAGATCGCCAAGTACAATTGACGTTCTTCACCTCCCCAGCTTCGCTGCTACGGAGTGGAACATCTCCAATCCTCCCCCGTCGTACGGCTAGGGCGTCTACACATCTTGACTGCGTCAAGTTGACTCAGGTGGCAACTTTTGGTTGCCGAAGGCACTTGAGCTGTGAGTTCATGTTGGACACTTTGGTCAATCCGGAGTGTGACGATGTTGGTCAATTGGTCGTTGGGACGGTTCGGGGATCGCCGCCTTGATAAAGGGGGGCGGTGCTGCTCGAGTGTGTTGTTGCGCGCTCGACGGTCTGCCTGCGCCAGGCTGCGCAAGGGGATCCGGCGAAGAACATGCAGTTCTGGCGCTTCGTGTCCAATGAGCGGGTGAGCGTCGATAAGCTGACCGCGGGCTGGAGCGAGCGGACGCGCGAGGCGGCGGTCGGTCGCCACGTTCTGGCCATTCAGGACACCAGCGAACTTAAGTTCGCCACCACGGAGGATGACCGGCGCGGCCTGGGCAAGGTCAAGAAGGGCTCGGCCTATGGCGCGCTGCTGCACGCCATGATCGGTGTCGATGCCGACAGCGGTGCCCTGTTGGGATTGGTCGGCGGCCGGATCTGGACGCGCCAAGGCGACGTCGAAACATCGCACGCTGACCGTCCCCTGGAGGAAAAGGAATCGGAGCGCTGGGTCGACACCGCCAAGCAGGCCAAGGAGAGCTTGGCTGGTGCGGCCATGATCACCCTGGTGGGCGATCGTGAAAGCGAGTTCTACGCCAACTGGGCGCTCTCGCCTGCGGCCAACGTCCATATGCTGACGCGGCTGATGAAGGATCGCGCGGTGGTCAAAGGCGGCACGGTCCGCAAAGCCCTGAGCCGCTTGCCCGTTGCAGCCCGGGCCGTCATCGAGTTGCGCGAGCGGCCCAACCGCCGCGCGCGCACCGCCCATCTCTCGCTCCGCTTCGGCTCGATGGTGCTCAGGCGGCCCAAGAACACCATCGAAAAAGCCCTGCCCGCCACCATCCCCGTCAATGTCGTCGAGGTCGTCGAGCCGCACCCGCCCAACAACGCCGAGCCGGTTCACTGGATCCTCCTGACCACCCATGACGTCCGCACCGTCGAGCAAGCCTGGCAGATCGTCGGATGGTACAGGCAGCGCTGGATCATCGAGCAGTTCTTCCGCACCATGAAGCAACAGGGCCTGCGCATCGAGGACAGCCAACTGACAACCGCCGACGGCCTCTGCAAGCTGATCGCCATTGCCGCAAGCGCCGCCGCCATCGTCATGCAACTCGTCCAGGCACGCCACGGAAACGATGCTCAGCCCGCTTCCCTCGCCTTCTCTGAGCACGAGATCAAGCTCATCGCCCTCATCAATCAGAGAATCCAAGGCAAAACCGCTCGCCGCAAGAACCCCCATCCCCCCGACTCTCTCGCCTGGGCTGCATGGGTCATCGCCAAACTCGGTGGATGGCACGAATACCAAGCCAAACCTCCGGGCCCTATTACTTTCCACAACGGATTGACCGCCTTCCGCGCCGCCGCAAGCATCCTCAAACTTGTTGTGTAGATGCCCTAGCCGATTACGGGGGAGGGATTCGAGATGTGTCGGTTCCGTAGCAGCGTCACTGGGGCGCACCGTCGACAGGGCGGAGGAAAGGTGGGACTGTTGGGTGAACCATAGCCGGCAGCAGTCTGCCGTTGCCAAGGGAGAAGAAGTTGAAGCCCAGGATCATGCGTGCCTCGACCCGCCCGACAAACAAGGCGGAAGCGGCAAACTTCGTCGGTGCGGTGATGTCCGATCCGGTGTGGGCGCCCGAGGGTCCCTCGCGGTTGCGCGCATCGCGCGTGACCTTCATGCCGGGCGGCCGGACCAACTGGCACCAGCATGCGGTCGGACAGATCCTCTACGTGCTGTCCGGCGTCGGCCG
>JAJNQF010000328.1 GCA_021154945.1 Sphingomonas sp. | reverse complement strand
ACGTCCGGCATGTCGCCGAAATCGCCGACGATCTGGCTCAGCGCGTTGTCGGTGTTGCCGCCGCGCGCGAGCACGATGGCGACGAGGCTGGCGACGCCGAACGCGACGAGCAACCCGCCGAGCAGATACACTTCCTTCTGCAACGCGAGTTCGGGGACCGCGACGATCACCGCTATGCCGGCGACGATCCAGGCGATGCTGGTCGCAAAGCCGCGACTGGCGAGCGCGCGGACCGGTGCGGGCAGTGCCTCCTCCGCGTCGCGCTCGGCGAACGATGCCATCTGGCCGGGGCTGTACTCGCGCGTGTTGCCGACCGTCCACAGGACGGCGAGCAACAGTGCCGCGCCGCCGAACCAGAAGCTGTAGCGGACCGTATCGGGCACGCCCGCCAACGCATCGCCCGACACGCCGAGATGTGCGAGCACGAACGGAAAGATCGATCCGACCACTGCGCCGGCGCCGATGAACGCGGTCTGGAGCGCATAGCCGGCGGTGTGCTGTTCCTTCCGCAGCATGTCGCCGACGAACGCACGAAACGGCTCCATCGACACGTTGATCGAGGCGTCGAGCACCCACAATGTCAGCGCGGCGAGCCAGAGCATCTTCGCCTCGGGCATCACGAACAGCGCGAGCGCGGCGAGTACGGCGCCTGCGAAGAAGTAGGGGCGGCGGCGGCCGAAGCGGGTCCAGGTGCGGTCGCTGTAATGGCCGATGATCGGCTGGACGAGCAGCCCGGTCAGCGGGGCGGCCACCCAGAGATAGGAGAGATCGTCGAGCGATCCGCCGAGCGTCTGGAAGATCCGGCTCATATTGGCGTTCTGCAGCGCAAAGCCGATCTGGATGCCGAAAAAGCCGAAGCTGATATTCCACAGGCCGGCAAAGCCCTGGACTGGTTTCTCGGTCAAAACGCGGCTCTCCCTTGGCCGTCGCTTGTCTGCGCGACGATCCTGCCGGTGCGGCTTGACGCCAAGCGGCGGTCGAAACAACCATGCATACGAATACCTTGCCCTGTCGCGCCCCCGCACGCCATGAAGGCGGGGATGACCGACATGCCGAAAACCACGCTGCATCTCCAGGGCCGGGAGCAGCGTCCGCTGATCGCGATCGACGATTTCTGGTCCGATCCGGACGCGCTGCGCGAGGATGCGGCAAGCTTGCGGATGACCGCGATCGGCCCGCATTATCCCGGTGTCCGGGCCGAGGTACCGCCTCGCCTGGCCGAGACGATGCGCCGCCGGATCGCACCGTTGCTGGCGAAGCATTTCGGTCTCGATCCGGCGCCGGCGGTGTCGGAGGCTTATTATTCGCTGGTTACTACCGCGCCCACCGATCTGGCACCGATCCAGCGACTGCCGCATTTCGATGGCGTCGAGCAGCGGCGGATCGCGGTGCTGCTGTTCCTGGGGCATGGCGAGCAAGGCGGCACCGCCTTTTATCGGCAGCGATCGACCGGGTTCGAGAGCGTCGATGCGTCGCGGCTCGATCCGTTCAAGACGGCGCTGGAGGCGGGCGTGCAGGCGCATGGCATGCCGGAAGCGTCCTACATCGCTGGCGATACTCCGCTTTATGAGTGCGTCGCGGTCCAGCCGGCACGCTTCAACCGTGCGCTCGTCTATGCGGGGAATACGCTGCACTGCGCGTATCTGCCGCCGGAGGTGGTGCTGAATTCGGACCCCCTGGCGGGGCGGCTGACGCTGAATCTCTTCCTGTTCGACGATTGAGCGGCCACCCGTACACCCGATCCTCCCCCGCCAGGGGGAGGTGGCGCCGAAGGTGACGGAGGGGGAGGTTACGCAACTGCGGTTGATCATGCCGCCCCCTCCGTCAGGCTGACGCCTGCCACCCCCCCCCTGGCGGGGGAGGATTTTCGTAGCGCTATGCCCCGCTGCTTGCGCGGATCACCAGTCGGGTTGGCAGGGGGGCGTCTTCGGACACATCGCCGCGCAATCTCGCCAGCAGCGCCCGCACCAGCGCCTCCCCGGCCCGGCGCGCGTCCTGCGTGACGGTCGTCAGCGGCGGGTTGGTGAGTTGCGCTGAGGCGATGTCGTCGAAGCCGACGATCGCGACGTCGTCCGGGATCGCTTGCCCTGCAGCCGCCAGCGCGCGCATCGCGCCGATCGCGATGCTGTCGCTGGCGGCGAAGATCGCGTCATACCCGGCACCGCGCCGTGCGAGTTCGGCGACCGCCTCCTGCCCGGCATCTTCGGTGGTGATCGCATCGACCTGCAATGCATCATCCACCACGAGGCCCGCCGCCTCCAGCGCGTCGCGATATCCCCGATACCGATCCTCGAGTTCGGGATAGCGTCCGTCAGCCGTGCCCAGGAACGCAATCCGGCGCCGCCCTTGCGCGATTAGGTGCGCGGTCGCCGCCTCTCCCCCGCCGCGGTTGTCCGAACCGACCGTTATCCCCGCCGGCCCGGTGCCGACCGCGCCCCAGCGCACCACCTTGGTCCCCTGTTCGGTGAGGTGATCGAGGCGCGCACGATAGGCTTCGTAATCGCCGTAACCGAGCAGGATGATGCCATCGGCCTTGCGGCTGTCCTGGTAATCGACGTGCCAGTCGCCGGACAATTGCTGGAACGAGATCAGCAGATCGTACCCGGCGCGCGCGCAGGCGTGCGTGATCGAGCCGAGCATCGACAGGAAGAACGGGTTGATGGTGGAATCGTCTTCGGCGGGTTCCTCGAAGAACAGCAGCGCCAGCGTGTTCGCCGATTGGCTCCGCAACGACGACGCATGTTTGTCGACGGCATAGTGCAGACTTCGGGCGATCGCCTCGATCCGCTGGCGAGTCTGCGGATTGACCGACTTCGA
>JAJNQF010000312.1 GCA_021154945.1 Sphingomonas sp. | reverse complement strand
TCACCAGCATCGTCCCCCAATTGGGCCCCGGCCTTCGCCGGGGTGGTGTTTGTGTGTTGGGGATGGGGGGAGCTTCCCTTCCTTGTTCTCCCGCGAAGGCGGGAGTCCAGACTGGGCCCCCGCCTTCGCGGGGGAACATTCTTTGTTCGTGAGTTACAGCGCTTCCATGCGGCGGCGGGCTTCGGCGGCTATGGCTTTTCGGTCGCCGTATTCTGCTGGGTCGAAGGGTTCGGCGAAGTGCAGTGTTGCTACGAAGCTGCCCTTGCGTTGCAATACGCGGGCGGCGTGGTGCTGGCCGGGCTCGTCGCCGACCCAGGCGAGTTCGCTCGTCGCGGTGCCGTAATCGATGCGGACGGGTTGGACTTTTACGCCCGGCGGGGGCGGGTCGAGCGCGGCGAGCAGCGCGGCCTTGAAGGGGAGAAGGGTAACGCCGTCTCCCGTCGTGCCTTCGGGGAAGAGGGTGACGGGCCAGTCTGCCGCCAGCGCGTCGCGGATCTGGGCGATCTGGGCGGTTACGGCCATGCGGTCGGCGCGGCTGACGAAGATTGTGTGGTTCAGCGTGCAGAGCCAGCCGACCAGCGGGGCGCTGCGGAGTTCCGACTTGGCCACGAACGCGCTGCCGGTCGCACCGGAGAGGAGCAGGATGTCGATCCAGCTCAGATGGTTCGACACGAAGACGACGTCATGACGGAGCGGGGTGCCCACGACGCGCGCCCGAGCGCCGACGATCCGCGCGACCAGCCCCAGGAACCGCGGCGGCCAAGGCGACTTCCGCCCGAACAGCCGCCACGCTCCATGCAACGGTAGCGCGACGATCAGCGCAAGCAGCAACGCCGCCAGTCGCGCGCCAAAGCGGACCCGGCCGATCGCGTCAGTCCTTGCGGGTCAGCGCGACGCCGTAGAGTTCCATGCGGTGGTCGACCAGTCGGAAGCCGAGTTTCTCCGCGATCGCCTTCTGCAACTGCTCGAGTTCGGGGTCGACGAATTCGATCACCTTGCCGCTCTCGACATCGATCAGATGATCGTGATGCGCTTCGGGGGCGGGCTCGTAGCGCGCGCGGCCGTCGCCGAAATCGTGGCGGTCGAGGATGCCGGCTTCCTCGAACAGGCGGACGGTGCGGTACACCGTCGCGATCGAGATGCCGGGGTCGATCTGCGAGGCGCGCTCATAGACCTTCTCGACGTCGGGATGGTCATCCGCCTCGGACAGCACGCGTGCGATGACGCGGCGCTGCTCGGTGATGCGCAGGCCCTTCTCGTTGCAGAGTGCTTCCAGATCGATCTTGCGCGGCATGTGTCATTCCCTCGTTCAGTGCCATGTAGGGCGTTCGCGCTGTTGCGAAAAGGGATAGTGACTCGCAATAAGCCTTAACCGTTGATAACTCGCGAATATGTATGTGCGTCATACGCTACACCGGTCTTGCCGCGGTAATAGGCGCGGCGTTCGCCGACCTTGGTGAAGCCGTGTGCGCCGTACATCTTGACCGCATCGTTGCCGGCGCGGACTTCGAGGTGGAGTTTCGCGATGGCGCCGACCGAGCATTCGGCGATCGCCGCGCGGATAAGGGCCGTGCCGACGCCGCGGCGGCGATGGTCGGGCGCGACCGCGATCAGCAGCAGTTCGGCTTCGTCGGCGACCGTGCGGGTCATCGTGAAACCGGCGGGAAAGTCGTCGACGAACGCGAGCGTCAGCTGGACTCCGGTGAGCGCGAGAACGCCGAGGCACTGGCTGCGCGTCCACGCCTCGCCGTAGCGCGGGTCGAATGCCTCGGTCATCAGCGTGTCGACGATCGCGAGATCGCGCGCATCGCCGGTGCGGAGGGAGACCACGCGGGTCGCGACCTGGCGGGTGGCCATTACTTCGGGACCGAAGGCTTGGCGTCGGGCGCGCGGCCGTAGATCGGGCTTGGCGCAAGGCCGGTAAGCGTCGCGGGGAGCAGGATTGCGGAGGCTGCATCGGGCAGCGCTTCGGTAAGATCCAGGCTGTCGTCCAGCGCAGAAAGCCAGCGGACGCCGTTGCCGACCGCACGCCGTCCCGCCAGCGCGGCGAGCGCAGCGGCGGGCTTCAGCGATACCATGTCGGATCGCGGCGACAGATCGGCGGAGAAGGCCTGCATGAAGACCTCGCCATGCCCGCCTTCCATGATCACCGCAATATCGTGGGTTGGTCGTGCGGCGAATCCGGCGGCGGCGATGAGCGGGAGCGAGGAGAAGCCGGCGATCTCCGCGCCCCAGCCGAGCGCGAGGCCGCGCGCGGCGGCGATGCCGACGCGGACGCCCGTGAAGCTACCGGGGCCACAATCGACGACGATGCGGTCGGCGCGGCCGCCATCGGGGAGCTCGGCGATCATCGGGATCAGGCGCTCGGCATGGCCGCGGCCGACCACGTCATGCGCGCGCGCGATGACGGCGCCGGACTCGATGAGCGCGACCGAACAGGCGGTGGTGGATGTCTCGATGACTAAGGTGCGCATGACTTCTTACCCTCTCCCCTCAGGGCAGAGGGCAGGGTGAGGGGCGCCGCGAGCGCTGCCCTTCCCAACTGCCCCTCACCCCGACCCTCTCCCCGCAGGGGAGAGGGAGCAGGTCCCTCCCAGTTACGCGATGCTGTTGAACTTCGCGAAGTCGGGGCGGGGCGAGCGGGCGTAGATCGTCGCGGGATCGCCGTGGCCGAGCGTCGAGATGAAGTTCGTCCGCACCGCCGGCGTGTCGTGAAAGAACGCCGCATCGACCTTGCCTGCGTCAAAGCCCGACATCGGCCCGGTATCGAGCCCGAGCATCCGCGCGGCGATGATGAAATACGCACCCTGCAACGACGAGTTGCGGAACGCGGACGCCTCACGCAGTTCGGCGTTGCCGTCGAACCACGACTTCGCATCGGCGTGCGGGAACAGCTCGGGCAGGTGCTCGTGGAAATTGGTATCCATGCCGATGATCACCGACACGGGGGCGTTCAGGATCTTGGGCTTGTTCTGCGCGCTGCACGCGTCCGCCAGCTTCTGCTTCGACTCGTCGCTGACGCACCAGATCAGCCGCGCGGGGAGCTGGTTGGCCGAAGTCGGGCCCCACTTCATCAGGTCCCAGATCGCGTGCAGGTCGCTCTCGGCGACCGGCTCGTCGGTGTAGCCATTATAGGTCCGGGCTTCGCGGAAGACGGTGTCGAGGACGGTATCGTCGAGTTTCGCGCGCATCAGACGGCTCTCACTTCGGTGACTTCGGGGACGTAGTATTTCAGCAGTTGCTCGATGCCGTTCTTCAGCGTCGCGCTCGACGACGGGCAGCCGGCGCACGCGCCCTGCAGTTGGAGGAACACCTTGCCCTTGTCGAAGCCGCGATAGACGATGTCGCCACCGTCGTTCGCGACGGCCGGGCGGACGCGGGTGTCGATCAGTTCGCGGATCTGCGCGACGATGTCGGCATCGGCGGGGTCGTCCGACAGCGCGGGCTCGTCCGACGGCACCGAGAAGCCGGCGCGCGCGGGCTTGAACAGCGGCATCGCGGCGGAGAAATGATCGAGCAGGATCGCGAGCACGTCGGGCTTCAGGTCCGACCAGGCGACGCCGGGCGCGGCGGTCACCGACACGAAATCGCGGCCGAAGAACACGCCGGTCACGTCGCCGAGATTGAAGATCGCCTCGGCCAGCGGACTGGTCTCGGCCTCCTCGGGGGTGGCGAAGTCGCGCGTGCCGGCGTCCATGACGGCGCGTCCCGGCAGGAACTTCAACGTCGAGGGGTTCGGGGTGGATTCCGTTTCGATCAGCATGGGGTGCATGTGGCGACGGGGGGCGGAGGGATCAAGCAAACTCTTCTTTGCCGCATCGTACAAGCGGTGCGCCTCGCATGGCGCACGGGTCAGACGTCGAGCTGTTTCACCGCGGCGTTCCAGTCGCCGATGTTGCGGACC
>JAJNQF010000093.1 GCA_021154945.1 Sphingomonas sp. | reverse complement strand
TGGGATAGAAATCGGCCTGCGCGACGCCGATCTGCGCGGTTGCGGCGTGGAGTCGTGCCTCGGCCTCGACGATGTCGGGCCGCGAGCGGGCGATGTCCGAGGGCAGACGCGCTGCCGCCGCCGGCAGGGGCTTCGGCGGTTGCAGCGCCGCGCGGTCGAACGGCGCGGTATCGGGCGTGCCGCCGACCAGGATCGCGAGCGCGCGCTGCGTCGCCGCCGCCTGCTGGTCGAGCTCGACGATATCGCCGCGCAGCGCGCGCTGCTTCTCCTCGGTTGCCGCAAGATCGATCGGGGTGGCGAGCCCGCGCGCCAGCAATGCGCGCACGATCGCGGCGTTGCGGTCGGCGATCGCGGCGTCTTGCTGCGCGATGCGGCGCTCGTCCCAGAGGCCGCGCAACTGGACATAGCTGCGCGCGACCTCCGCCTCGACCGACAGGCGCACCCCGCGCGCGGCGGCTTCGCTGGCCTCGACTGAGGCCTGCGCGGCTTCGGCCTGACGCCGGTGGCCGCCCCAAAGATCGAGCTCCCAGCTCGCGCCGACGCCCGCGCTGTAGAGATCGAAATCGACACCCTTGGGCGGAGTCGTCGTCGGGGTGACGCCAAGCAATGTCTGCGTCACCGAGGCGATCCCCGCCATACCGAGCCGCTCGCGGGTGTACCCCGTCTGACCCTCGACCTGCGGCGCATCAGCGGCGCGCGCCTGCCCGCGCTCGATTCGCGCGGCGGTGATCCGCTCGATCGCCGCCGCGATATCGAGGTTCGCCGCACCAGCCCGCGCCTCCAACGCATCGAGCACCGGATCGTCGAAGCTGCGCCACCAGCGCGCATCGGTGCTAGCCGACACCGGGGCTGCCCCCTGCCACACCGGCGGCAGGATCGGCGCGGGCCGCGTGAAGTTCGGCCCGACCGTGCACCCCGCCAGCCCGGCGGCGAGCAGCAGCGGCAGGGCGCGGGAGACGTTCGGTTCATGCATGTGCTTGGTCCTGCAGCGGAAGGCTGGATGGGCGATCGAAGACGAGCGCGTAGAGCCCGGGCAGGGCGACCAGCGTCAGGATCGTCGCACCGATCAGCCCGCCGATCATGACGATCGCCATCGGCCCCCAGAAGATGTTGAAACACAATGGAATGAACGCGAGCACCGCCGCCAGCGCGGTCAGCACGACCGGGCGGGAGCGACCGATCGTCGCCGCGACGATCGCGGCGTGCAGGTCCATGCCCTCGGCCTGGTTATGCTGCACCTGATCGACCAGGATGATCGAGTTGCGCATGATCATCCCCGCGAGCGCGATCAGCCCGAGCAGCGCGACGAACCCGAACGGCGCACCCGTCAGCACCAGCGCCGCCACCGCGCCGATCACGCCGAGCGGCGCGGTTGCCAGCACCAGCAGCGTGCGGCCGATGCTCTGCAACTGGACCATCAGCAGCAGGAGCATCAGCCCGAAGGTGATCGGCAGCAGCGCATAGATCGCGTCGTTCGCCTTGGCGGACAATTCGCCGTCGCCGCCATCCTCGATCCGGTAGCCGGCGGGCAGTGCCTTAGCGATCGCGGCGACCCGCGCGGCGGCGGCGTCGACGATTTCGGAGGCCTGCACGTCGCCGGTCATGTCCGCCTGAACGGTAATGCAGAGCGCACCGTCGCGCGTCCACACGATCGGCTGTTCGGTGGTCACGCCGATCCGCGCGACCTGGGCTAGCGGGACCGGACCACCGGGCGTGCTGATCGCCATATCGCCGAGCCGCCCCGGATCGCCGCGATCCGCCGCCGTGCCGCGCACGACGATGCCGATCCGCTTGGTTCCGCGCAGCACCTCGCCCGCCGGCTGGCCCGACAGCATCGTCGCGACCTCGCTCGCGAGTTGCGCACGATCGAGCCCCAGCCGCGCGACCCGATCGCTATCGAGATCGAGCCGCATCGCGACCGACGGCGTTCCCCAATCGGCCTGCACCGCGGTCGTCCCCGGCGTCGCGCGCAGCACCGCCTCGATCGGCGCCGCAATCCTCCGCAGCGTCTCCGGATCGGGGCCGATCACGCGATATTGCACGGGGAAGCCGGCACTCGGCCCGAGCGACAGGCGGCGGACGTGGAGCTTGGCCTCGGGTGCCGCATGATTCGCCAGCAGCCGCGCAATCACGCGTTCGCGCGCGTGGAGATCGGTCGCGACCAGCACCATCGTCGCGGTCGCGGGATCGGGCAAAGACGGGCCGTAGGGCAGATAGAAGCGCGGCGAACCCTGCCCGATATAGCTGTCGACCTGCGCGACATCGCGGTCCCGCACGATGCCCGCCTCGATCCGTTTCACCGCCGCCGATGTGGCGGAAAGCGACGCGCCGGAGCGCAGGCTCACGTCGACGATGATCTCCGCGCGATCGGAGGTGGGGAAGAATTGCTGCCGCACCAGCATCGCGCCCGCGAGACTTGCTACCAGCAGCGCGGCGGTCACCGCCACCACCGTCCCGCGCTGCGCCATGCACGCATCGACGACCCGGCGCAGTCGTCGATAGACCGGCGTGTCGTACATCGCGTCTAGATCGTGGTGCGAGACCGCCTCGGGCAGCAGCCGCACGCCCAGATACGGCGTGAACACCACCGCGACGACCCAACTGACCAGCAACGCCGACCCGGTCACCCAGAAGATCCCACCGGCATATTCGCTGGTGGTCGATTGCGCGAAGCCGACCGGCAGGAAGCCGACGATCGTCAGCAGCGTCCCCGTCAGCATCGGGAACGCGGTGTGCGTCCACGCATAAGCGGCGGCATCGGCGCGCGTCGCGCCCTTTTCGAGCTGCACCACCATCGCCTCGACGCTGATGATCGCATCGTCGACCAGCAGCCCGAGCGACAAGATCAGCGCGCCGAGCGAGATCCGTTCCAGCCCGATCCCGCTCGCCCCCATGAACAAGGCGACGATCGCGAGCGTCAGCGGTACCGACAGCGCGACCACCACGCCGGTCCGCCACCCGAGCGTCACGAACGCGACGATCAGCACCACCGTCAGCGCGCATAAGAACTTGATGAGGAACGCGTCGACCGCCTCGCGGATATTCTGGCTCTGGTCCTCGACCTGCGTCAGCTTGACCCCGGCTGGCAGGGTGCGCCCGAACTCGGCGGCGACCTTCGACAGCCGCTTGCCGAAGCCGAGGCCGTCGGCGCCAGGTGCCATCGCGATCGCCAGCACCACCGCGGGCTTTGCCGCATGGCGGACCAGCCCATCTGGCGGATCGGCATAGCCGTTGCTGACGACCCCGATATCGCTGACATTCACCGTGCCGTTCGCCGCGGCAACGGCGGTGTCCTCGACCGCATCCGCGCCATCGACCGCACCGCCGATCCGCACCGGCACCCGCATCGATCGTTCCGCCACGCCGGACGGCGCGACGCTGGTGCGTTTCGTCAGCGCCTGCGCGATCGCGCCCGGCGACACGCCCATCGCGGCGAGCCGGCGGCTGTCGAGATCGACGAACAGCTTGCGCGGGATTTCGCCGGTGATCTGCGACTTGCCCGCGCCGGGCACGCGCAGCATCGCGTCGCGCGCCTGCTCGGCCAACGTCACCAGCCGCGCATTGTCCGCGCCGGTCAGCGTGAAGACATAGCCGTAGACGTCGGCATAATCGTCATCCGCCGCGACCGACGCGCCGGCGGGCAGATCGGGCTCGATATCCTTCAGCCGCTTGCGCACCTGTTGCCAGATCACCGGCACGCGCTCCTTGGGCGCGCCGTCGGTCAGCGAGACGTGGATGACGCAGTGGCCATCGACGCAATAGGTCTGCAGGAAGTCGAGGTCTTCGGTCGCGCGCAGCCGGCGTTCGATCGGGTCGGCGACCTGCGCCTGCATCTGCGCGGGCGTCGCGCCGGGCCATGCCGCGGCGACGATCATCTCCTTCAGCGTAAAGCTCGGATCCTCGTCGCGGCCGAGCGCGAAAAATTGCGCGGTGCCGGCGGCAAACAGCAACGCAATCAGGAAGCCGACGAGCGCGGGATGGCGGATCGCCCAGCGTGACAAATTGAAGCGGTCCATCGCTCAGTTGCCGCCCGCGACGCTGCCGGCCACGACGACAGGCTGCCCTTCCGACAGCGTATCGCCCCCGCTCGCGACGATCCGCTCGCCATCGGGCAGGCCCGAGACGATCGCATCGTCGCCGCGCAGGTCGACCAGATGCACCGGCTGGCGGTGGACGCGGTTGCCACCCCCGTTGGCACCGCTCGACAGCGTCCAGACATGCGGCTGGCGCCCCTGCGCGCCGAGCGCGGTCAGCGGCACGCGAATCGTCGCCTTGGGATCGGGCAGCCGCAAGGTGAGCGTCGCCGAACTGTTGAACGGGATCGCCGATACGTCGCCCAGCACCGTGAACCGCGCGGTCCGCAACCGCAGCGTGCCGTCCGCCGCGGGGCCGACGAGCCTCAGCCGAGCCTCGGCGATCGTATCCGGCGCGGACCAGAAGCTGACGTCCGCCATCGTGCCGCCGGCCAAGCGCACGCGCTCGGGCAGGCGAACCTCGATTTCGGGGCCGCCTGCCGCGAGCCGGACGACGACACCGCCGGCATCGACCACTGTCCCTGACTCGATCGCGCGTTCGGTCACCACGCCGTCTTCGGGCGCGACTAGCACGCTATCCGCGAGCGTGGCTCGGCTGCGTTCGAATGCTGCGCGCGCCGCGTCGCGCTTTGCCACCGCGGCGCTGGCGGTCAGCGCGCGGTCATGGACGTCCGCCGCCGACAGTGCACCGATCCCGTCCAGCCCGGAAGCGCGCCGCGCAGCATCGCCGGCCCGGATCGCCTCGGCGGTGGCGGCGGCCAGTTCGGCGCGCGCCTGCCCGGCATCGGCGATCGCCTCGGTCCGCGTCAGGCGAGCGAGCACCTGCCCGGCACGGACGTGATCGCCGACCTGTACCGTCAAGGCGAGCACGCGGCCGCCGGTCTTGAACCCGAGCGCGATATCGCGACGGGGTCGCAGGACGCCGTCGAAGGACGAGGTACGGCCGCCGGCACGATGGATCGTGACGACATCGACCAGCGTGCCGTCCGGCGCGGGCGATGCGACCGGCTCCGACGCGCAGCCGGCGCATGATAACAGGGTCAGACCGGCGGCAATCAGCCCGGTGGTCGGGGGGAAAATCTTCGGCATCGTCGCGTCCCGTTGGTGAACGCGGTCGCCCTGCCGATCCGGGCCGATCCTGGCCTGCCGATCCTCGAAACCGACCAGTCGTTTTCGAAAACGACCGGTTTGCGGTCCTGAAAACCGGCTTCGCTCAGCCGTCGAGGTGCCGTCGCCGAAACGCGCTCGGGGTTTCGCCGAGTCGTTCCTTGAACACGCGGTTGAACATCACGAGGCTGCCGAAGCCCGCGTCCATCGCGATCGTCAGGATCGGCACGTCCGCCTGCGCCCGGTCCGTCAGCGCGCTGCGGACTTCGGCGATACGGTGTTCGTTGAGATAATCGCTGACGTTGCGATAGCCGAGGCCGCCATTGATATGCCGCCGCACGCGATACTCCGGCGTCTCGACGCGCGCGGCGATCACGCCGATCGTCAGGTCGGGATCGCGATAGGCACGGTCTTGCGTCATCATCCGGGCGAGACTCTCCCCGAGCGCGGCGTCGAGCGGTTCGCGCGCCGCGCTCGCCGCCTGCACCTCGCCGACCGCGGTGCCCGACGCCGCGCTCGGAAAGACCTCCGGATGGCGCAGCCCGAACAGCAGCGCGCTGATGACGAACGCCCCCATGAACAATCCCACCGCCGACGCCATGCCGGACAGCGCTAGGTGATGCGTCAGCCGTCCGACGATCTCGCTGCCGAGCAGCCACAGGATGATCAGCCCGACCGATGCGACGAAGATCGTCCGCGCCTGCCGCCGCGCCTCGACCAGATCGCCCTGCCGGTTGCGCCACGCCAGCCACTGCGCATGGATCGCGAACGCCGTCCCGCCGATGTAGATCGCGATATCCAGCCCCTCGATCGGTGCCGCCAGCCCGCGCCCCTCGAGGCTGGCGTACAGCGTGCAGCATAGGAACGCCGCCGCCAGCGCCATATCGACGGGTTTCGGCCGAAACGCATCGTCGAACCACGCGCGCGCGAACAGCCAGAACAACGGGATCGCGGCGTTCGAACTCAGATCGAGCAGCGGATCGAACGCGCCCGGCGCATGCGGCAATCCCGCCAGCGTGCCGACCACGGTGCACAGCGTCAGCGCCAGCCCGAACCGACTCGGCAACGACGCTGGCGCCCGCGCAAACACCACCGCCGCCAGCAGCAGCAACCCGGTGGCACCGCCACGAAACAACAGGTCGAGCTGCGGGATCACCGGCGACACGGGGTATTGCTAGGCATTGCGCGCGAAAACCATGATGCGCTCGGTCTGTCCAGTATGGCTGCGCTTCACGGACGGTTTGCGAACCTCTCGCGACCTGTCGGATGGGCAGTGCACCGTGGCCTCGGTCCGTTGGTCGCTCGTCGACATCGCCGTGCCCCAACATTCCTGCTGCGGTGGCTGTCCAGGATTGCCGGATAGCCTGTATGGCGACCCGGAATTTTGTTCGGCACCGGCATGAGGATTAGCGGATGATCTTGCGTAGCGACGAGACACTGGATGTCGACGTGCCCGGCGGTGGCCCGATGCGGATGCATCTGTTCCGGCCGGCGATAGAGGGGCGCTTCCCTGGTCTGCTCCTGTTTTCGGAAATCTATCAGGTGACGGCGCCGATCCGTCGGTTGGCGGCGATGCTCGCTGGAAACGGCTATGTCGTCGCCGTTCCGGAGGTCTATCACGAGTATGAGCCGGCGGGGGCGGCGCTGAATTACGATCCGACCGGCACGGATCGAGGCAATGCGCTGAAGATCACCAAGTCCGTTGCCGCGTTCGATGCCGATGCGGAGGCCGGCTTGACCGCTCTTCTGGGACACCCTGCCTGCAACGGCAGGCTGGCGACGTTCGGCGTCTGTCTCGGCGGCCACCTTGCCTATCGCGCAGCGCTCGATCCGCGCGTGTCCGCGTCCGCCTGCTTTTATCCGACCGACATCCATTCGGGCACGCTAGGCGAGGGGCGGTCCGACGATAGCCTGAAGCGCATGGCCGAATTGGAGGCCGAAATCCTGTTCGTCTGGGGGCGTCAGGATCCGCATGTTCCCTATGCCGGCCGGGAGACGATCCGCGGACGGCTCGAAGAGGTCGGGGCGGCCTATCAGTGGCATGAACTCAATGCACAGCATGCGTTCCTGCGAGACGAGGGGCCGCGATACGATCCCGCGCTGTTCCTACAAGCAATGGGCCTGACTCTGGAATTCTACGGTCGTACCTTGGCATGAAGCGGTGGCTACACCGTTTGGCCCGCATAAGCCTGTCGATTTGGATTGCGGCTGACCGCAGACGATTGCGTCGATCGGAGTAGCGCGCGACAAGCGAGCATTCGACAGGAGAATCTGATGCGTCTTGCCTTTGCCCTATTGCTGTTGCCGGCGCTGCCGATCGTCCAGGCCGCCGCGCCGGTCCCGGTCCAGGATCAGGCAACGGCGGCGCAGGATGCGGCGCTGCTGAAATTCCTCGACGACGCGTATGACCAGCAACTCGATCTCAGCCCTGAGTCTCTGACGCAGCTCGGGCTAAAGACGCACTACGACCGCCTCGACGACTATACCGATGCCGCCGCACTCCGCGCGCAGGCGCTGTCGGAGCGGCAGTTGAAGGCGATGCAGTCGCGCTTTCGTCCCGACCAACTCGGCGAAAGCGCCCGCGTCAGCTATCGATTGTTCGAATATGAGGTCGAACGCGGCCGCCAGTCGCTTCAGTTCCGCAAGCTCCGCTTTCCGGTGTCGACCAACGGCAGCCCGGCTGGCGACATCCCGGTGTTGCTGATCAATAATCACAAGGTCGATACGCTGGCGGATGCTCAGGCCTATATCGCCCGCCTGCGGGATACCGAGCGGGTGATGCGAGAGGTCACCGCGACGATGCGCGAACAGGCGGCAGCCGGTATCATTCCAAACAAGGTCAATTTCGCGCCAGCCCGCGCCGATGCCCGCGCCGTGCTGTTCGGTGCGCCGTTCGACAATGGTGCGGACTCGACCCTAATGGCGGATTTCCGCAAGAAGGTTGGCGCGCTGACCGTGCCCGCCGGGACGAAGGCTACGCTGTTGCGCGATGCGGGTGCGGCGCTGACCGGGCCGTTCCGACGTGGCTACGACATGCTGTTCGCGACGCTCGATGCGATCGAGCCGCAATCGAAGGGCAATTTCGGGGCGTGGAGCCTGCCGAACGGCGCTGCCTATTACGCAGACCGGCTGAAGACCTCGACCACGACCGACCTGACCGCCGACCAGATTCACGATCTCGGCCTGAAGCAGGTCGCCGCGATCCGGCAGGAGATGGAGGCGATCAAGCGCGAAGTCGGCTTCCAGGGAACGCTCGAGCAGTTTTTCGCCAAGATTCGCACCGATCCGCAGTTCAAATATCCCAATACACAGGCCGGTCGCGAACAGTATCTGGGTGACGCCCGCGGCGTGATCGCATCGGTGATGGCGGTTGCGCCCAAATATTTCCGGACCTTGCCCAAGGCGCCGCTGGAGGTCCGCGCGGTCGAGAAATGGCGCGAGGGCACCGCGTCGACCGCGTTCTACAACCCGCCGTCGGCAGACGGATCGCGGCCCGGCATCTATTACGTCAACCTGGTCGACATGAACCAGACGCAGAAGGTGCAGGTCGCCGGTATCGCCGCACATGAAGGCGCTCCGGGCCATCATTTCCAGATTGCGCGCCAACAGGAGCTGACCGGGATCCCGAAGTTCCGCAAGTTCGGCGGCTATGGCGCCTATGTCGAGGGCTGGGGGCTTTATTCGGAGCGGCTGGCGAACGAGATGGGTGTCTACAAGGATCCGTAGAGCCGGTTCGGCATGCTGTCTTTGCAGGTATGGCGCGCGATCCGGCTGGTGCTCGATACCGGCATCCACTCCAAGCGCTGGACCCGCGAACAGGCTATCGCGTATTTCAAGGCGAACAGCTCGGTCGCGGACACCGATGTCGCGCGCGAAGTCGACCGGTATTTCAACTGGCCGGGGCAGGCGACGAGCTACATGGTCGGCGAACTGAAGATCGCGGAGCTGCGGGCGCGGGCCGAGCGAGAGCTTGGGCCGCGTTTCGACATTCGCGACTTCCACGAAGCGGTGCTGGATCAGGGCGCGCTACCGCTGGACGTGCTCGACGAGCAGATCGGCCGGTACATCGCCGCGCACCGGCAATAGGACGGCAATCGGCAGTTGCGAGACGATGATATCGCGCTTTTCAGACGCGGCGATCCACTGAGACGATGAGAAGAGCCCGTCGTCCGACCGTTTTCGCTATCAGCCGGCTTGGAACGCCGCATGGGTTTCGAGAAGGCGGCGGGCGCGGTCGACGACGGGTTTGTCGATCAGTTTGCCGTCGACCGCGACGGCCCCGAACGCGCCGTCGATCGCGGCGATGACGCGGGTCGCCCAGTCGATGTCGGCGTCGGAAGGGAGGAAGGCAGCGTTGACGATCCCCACCTGACGCGGGTGGACGCAGAGTTTTCCGGCGAAGCCGAAGCGGCGCGCATGATCGGTGTCGCGGGCCAGCGCCGCGTCGTCGGTGAGGTCGGTCGAGACCCCGTCGACCGGTGCGGCAAGCCCGGCGTTGCGTGAGTGAAGGACGATCTGCGTGCGGACATAGTCGATCTCCGCGCCGTCACCGTCGATGCCGGCATCGGCTTGGAAGTCCACCGTGCCGAACGACAGCCGCGCGAGCCCTCGCGCGGTGACGAGGTCGGCCAAATTCAGGATCGCCGAGACGGTTTCGACCAGCGCATGGAGCGGCTTGCCCGCCGCGGCCTCGTGCATCGCGGCGAAGTCAGACGCGCGCTCGGCTTTGGGCAGCATCAACCCCGCGACACCCGGCAGGCCTGCGAATGCGCGGACGTCGTCGGCATGCCACGCGGTATCCAGGCTGTTCACCCGCACGACGAAGCGCGACTCCGTCAGGCCCGCGAGCGCATCATGGACTGTATCGCGCGCCGCGGCCTTGCGGTCGGGCAGGACCGCGTCTTCGAGATCGATCACCACCATGTCCGCGCCGCTCGCGCGCGCCTTGTCGAAACGCTCGGCGCGATCGCCGGGGACGAACAGGATGCTGCGGGCGGCAATGGTCATGAAAAATCCTCTACAGTCCGGATACGGGATCGCGGCGGAAGGTCTGGGAATAGGAATAGCGGTCCGCGGGATGGGTATTGATCGCTATCTCGACGACCTCGCCGCGTGCGTTCAGATACTGGCGCGTCAGGCGCAAGCCGGGCGCGCCGGTCGCGGTTTCGAGCAGCCTTGCGATCGGCGCGGGGATCGCCACCGCTTCGATATGCTGGCGGACCTCGGCGACGCGCTCGCCGAACTGTTCCTCGATCCGGTTGAAGATCGGCACGTCGCCGACATCGTCGTCGAGCTTCAGGCTGCGGAACGCGGGGTGGAGGTAGATATCCGAATAGGAGATCGGGCTGGTCCCGGCGGCGCGGCGCAGCGCCATGAGATGCAGCCAGGTCTGGCCCGATGTCGCGCCGACTTGCTCGGCGAGCGGTCCGTCCAGCGCGATCGTTTCACGCGCGATGATCGTGAGGCTGGTTTCGTTGGTGTATTGCTGGAGGTCGGAAAGCCCCTCCATCACCTGTCGGTAAGCGGCCGGGCGCGACAGCCCAAGGACGCGCGTGCCGACTCCGGCCTGACGCGAGACCATGCCCGATTGCACGAGCCGCTTGATCGCCTCGCGCACGGTGAAGCGGCTCGCGCCGAACTGATCGCAGAGCTCGAACTCGGTCGGCAGCAGCGTACCGATCGGATAGCGCCCATCGTCGATCTCGTTGATCAGCGTCTGGGCGAGTTGCAGGTAACGCGGTTGCTGACGAAGCTGGGGCATCGAATATCCATCGGTCGCTTTGTCGGGTAATCCGGACAATAGCGCACCGTCCGATGCCTTGGCGTTCGATGCAAGCGCTGGCGTCACCGTACCGCGCCACGGGTCCGCAAGGCCGCGACATCGTCGTCGGTGTAGCCGAGCGTCGCGAGGATGGCGCCGGTGTCCGCGCCGAGCGCAGGGGCGGCCTTGTCCGGATGCTCGACGCCGCCTGCGCGGATCGACGAGGCGATGCCGGGCAGGGGGCCGTGCTCGGGATGCTGGAAGTCGATGATCCGCTTCGATTCCGCGAGAAACGGATTGTCGAGCGCCTGCTGGACGTCGAGCACGGGCGCAGCGGGCACCCTGCCTTCGAACAGCTGCATCCAGTCCGCGGTGGTGCGGGTCGACAGCACCGCATCGAGATCGGCATTGAATGCCGGCCTGTTCTCCAGCCGCGCGGCAAAGGTCGCATAGCGCGGATCGGTCGCCCATTCGGGACGCTCGATCAGCCCGCACAGAACCTCGAAGAACTTCTCCTTGTTGCACATCACGAAGATCCAGCCATCGCTGGTCGTGTAGAGCTGGCTGGGGGTGAGCGAGGGATGGCTCGAGCGCGAGGTGCGTTCGACGGTGACGCCGCCGTTGAGATACCATTCGGCGACATAGTTGAGATTACCGAGCGCGACGTCGAACAGGCTGACGTCGAGATCGCGGCCGATACCGCTCCCGCGGGCCGAGACGACGCCGGCAAGGATCGCGAGCGCGGCCGTCGTGCCGGTCATGAAGTCGACGATCGACAACCCGAAGCGCGCCGGCGGGGTGCCGGGTTCGCCGGTCAGCGACAGATAGCCGGCCTCGGCCTGCATAAGGTAATCATAGCCGGGCCACGCCGCGCGGCTGCCGGTGCGGCCATAGGCGGAGAGGTGGACGCAGGCGATCGCCGGGTTGAACCGCGACAGCGCGGCGTAATCGAGCCCGAGCTTTGCCGGCAGGTCGCCGCGCAGGTTGTTGAACACCACGTCCGACTCCGCGACGAGCTTTTCGAGCACCGCACGCCCGTCCGCGCTTTTCAGGTCGAGACCGATGCTGCGCTTGTTGCGGTTGAGCGACTCATAGAAATGGCTGTCGCCCGGCGCGAAGAAATAGGGGCCGACATGACGGCCGATATCGCCGCCGTCCTTGTGGTTCTCGATCTTGATCACCTCGGCGCCGAGATCGGCGAGTTGCTGCGTGCCGAAAGGGCCGGCGCCATATTGTTCGACCGCGATGATGCGCAGCCCTGCGAGTGGCTGGCTCATGCGGGGTTCCGCGCGATGATCTGCTTGGCGATGATGATGCGTTGCAGTTCGTTGGTGCCCTCGCCGATCGTCAGCAAAGGTGCGTCGCGGTAGAGCCGCTCGACGTTGTATTCCTTCGAATAGCCATAGCCGCCGAAGATCCGCATCGCCTCGATCGCATTCTCCAGCCCCACCTCGGTCGCGAAATACTTCGCCATGCCCGCTTCCATGTCGCAGCGCTCGCCGCGGTCATAAGCTTTGGCGGCGGCTTCGGTGAGCAGCCGCGCGGCATAGGTGCGCGTCGTCATCTCGCCCAGTTTCAGCTGGATCGCCTGATGCTCGCAGATCGGCTTGCCGAACGTCTTGCGTGTCTGCGCATAGGCGACCGCTTCGTCCAGCGCCGCCTGCGCGATCCCGACGCCGCGCGCCGCCACGTTGATGCGGCCGAGTTCGAGCC
The DNA here is from genome assembly GCA_021154945.1 of Sphingomonas sp. Taxonomy (GTDB): domain Bacteria; phylum Pseudomonadota; class Alphaproteobacteria; order Sphingomonadales; family Sphingomonadaceae; genus Sphingomonas. The sequence continues at coordinate 1,294 of JAJNQF010000093.1, read as the reverse complement.
CGCCCAGCACCTGCTTCAGGCCGACGCCTTCGATCCCACCGATCAGCCGGTCGACCGGGACACGGTAGCCGTCAAACGTCAGCGCGTTGCTGTCGATGCCCTTGTAGCCGAGCTTCTCCAGCTTCTTCGACACGATGAAGCCGTCGCCCTTCTCGGCGATCAGCAGGCTCATGCCCTTGTGGCGTGGCTCGGCGGCCGTGTCGGTCTTGACCAGCAACAGGATGGTGTTGCCGGATCCCGAATTGGTGATCCACATCTTGCTGCCGTTGACGACATAGTCGTCGCCGTCGCGGACCGCGGTGGTGCGGATCGCCTGCAGGTCGGTGCCCGCGTCGGGCTCGGTCAGGCCGATGCCGCCGCGCAGTTCGCCGGTCGCGAACTTGGGCAGGTAATGATCCTTCTGCGCCTCGGTACCGCAGCGTTGCACGGTCATCGCCATGATCATGTGGCTGTTGATGATCCCCGCGACCGACATCCACACGGTCGAGATCTTTTCGATGATCCGCGCATAGGTCAGCGTCGAGATGCCGAACCCACCGAATTCGGGCGCGATCATCAGGCCGAACAGCCCCATCTCCTTCATCGTGTCGACGATCTTCTGCGGGTATTCGTCGTCATGTTCGAGCTGATGGACGAACGGCCGCACATCGGTTTCGAGGAACTTGTCGATCGAATCCAGGATCATGATCTCTTCGTCGGTCATCGCGCCATCGGCGGCGATCGCGTTTGCCAGGGTCATACGGATACTCCTTGAGGGGCAGTGGCGCCGGCGAGGATGTCGCCGAGCGCGGAAGCGGGGTGTCGGTCCATGTCGAGCACTGCGGCGCGGATGTGCGCGGCGCGCGTCTCGTCGACCGTGCGAGCGGCGTTCTCGAAATATTTGGCGTCGATGTCGGCGTTGCTGAGCGGCCGATCTGACGCGCCGCGGTTGATCGCCTCGCGGTGACGCAACATGCGACCGTCGTGGGTTTGAACGATGACTTCGCCGGTGAAATGCTTCGGATAATCGCTGTCCGGGTCGATCGCGTAATCGACGCGCGTCGCCAGACCGAGCACCGCCGGATCGCTGAGCGCCGCCGGATCGAGCGCATCGAGCGTGAACTTGCCGGTCAGCAGCGCGGTCGCGACCGTATAGGGGATCGAGAATTGCGCGTCGTAGCCGGTGCGCGGCGTCCGCTTGGGGGCGATTGGCTCGCAGACGATCGGGATGACCGCCTCGGGCACCAGCACGATGACCTTGGCGATGTCGGCGGCGGTCAGGTCGTATTCCTTGCGCAACGCGATCGCCGCATAG
>JAJNQF010000305.1 GCA_021154945.1 Sphingomonas sp. | reverse complement strand
GATGTTCCCGGCCAACTTCCTCGACGTCGGCGGCGGCGCCAACAAGGAGAAGGTGACGGCGGCGTTCAAGATCATCCTCGCGGATCCGAACGTTAAGGGCATTCTCGTCAACATCTTCGGCGGCATCATGAAGTGCGACATCATCGCCGACGGCATCGTCGCCGCGGCGAAGGAAGTGAACCTCTCGGTGCCGCTCGTCGTCCGCCTCGAGGGTACGAATGTCGAGAAGGGCAAGGAGATCCTCGCAAACTCCGGCCTCGCGATCGTTCCTGCGAACGACCTTGGCGATGCCGCGAAGAAGATCGTCGCAGAGGTGCAGAAGGTCGCGGCGTAACCGCCCGGTCTTTCGCATACTGACTTCGCGAAAAGGGGGCTCGGACGGAAACGTCCGGGCCCTTTTTCGTTGGTCTCGATCGCCAGCTTCGCGATCCTCCCCCGCCAGGGGGAGGTGGCACCGAAGGTGACGGAGGGGGAGGACACGGAACCTCGGTTTCGCTAACCTCCCCCTCCGTCTGGCAAGGGCCAGCCACCTCCCCCTGGCGGGGGAGGATTCGCTGGAGATACGACTGGTCCGGCCGAACAATCGCCATGACGCTACGGCATAGCGATGTTTCCATACCGGACTTGCGAAAACGGCTTGAAACAGCCATCTGTCCGGCCAACGCCGGTTGGCGAGAACGAATAGATTCACCTTGGAAGGAACCCCGATGAAGGTGCTGGTGCCGGTCAAGCGCGTGCTTGACTACAATGTGAAGCCCCGCGTGAAGGCGGACGGAACGGGCGTCGATCTGGCGAACGTCAAGATGAGCATGAACCCGTTCGACGAGATCGCGGTCGAAGAAGCCATTCGTCTCAAGGACAAGGGCGTAACCGAGATCGTCGTCGTTTCGATCGGCGAGCAGAAGAGCCAGGAAACGCTCCGCACCGCGCTCGCGATGGGCGCCGATCGCGCGATCCTCGTCGTCAGCGAGACCAAGGTCGAGCCGCTCGGCGTCGCCAAGATCCTCGCCAAGATCGTCGAGGAAGAACAGCCCGACCTCGTCATCCTCGGCAAGCAGGCGATCGACGACGACAACAACCAGACCGGGCAGATGCTCGCCGGCCTCCTGAACTGGGGCCAGGGTACGTTCGCGTCGAAGGTCGAGATCGCCGACGGCTCGGTCAACGTGACGCGCGAAGTCGATGGCGGCGCGGAGACGGATACGCTGAAGCTGCCCGCGATCATCACCACCGATCTCCGCCTCAACGAGCCGCGTTACGCGTCGTTGCCGAACATCATGAAGGCGAAGTCGAAGCCGATGGCGCAGAAGACGCCGGCCGATTTCGGCGTCGATGTGACGCCGCGCCTCACCACGCTGAAGGTGGTCGAGCCCGCCAAGCGCTCGGCCGGGATCAAGGTCGCCGATGTCGACGCGCTGGTCGGCAAGCTCAAGGAAATGGGAGTCGCCAAGTGAAGACACTCGTCTGGGTCGAACATGACGGTACGGCCGTCAAGGATGCCACGCTGTCGGCGGTGACTGCCGCATCGCAGCTCGGTGAAGTCCATCTGCTGGTCGTCGGCCAGGGCGTCGATGGCGTTGCTGCCGAAGCCGCCAAGATCGCCGGTGTCGGCAAGGTTCACGTCGCCGACGACGCGGCGTTCGCGCATGCGCTCGCCGAGAACGTCGCGCCGCTGATCGTCGAGATGATGGGCCACCACGACGCGTTCGTCGCGCCGTCGACGACGCACGGCAAGAACATCGCGCCGCGCGTCGCTGCGTTGCTCGACGTCATGCAGATCAGCGACATCCTGTCGGTCGAGAGCGAAGACACGTTCACGCGGCCGATCTATGCGGGCAACGCGATCGCCACGGTGCAGTCGTCGGATGCCAAAAAGGTCATCACGGTGCGCGGCACGGCATTCGCCAAGGCCGCGACCGAGGGTGGCTCGGGTGAGATCGAGGCGGTCGCGTCGACCGGCGACAAGGGGCTGTCGACCTTCGCCGGCGCCGAGATCGCCAAGAACGAGCGGCCCGAACTGACCAGCGCGAAGATCATCGTCTCGGGTGGCCGCGCGCTCGCCTCGAGCGACCAGTTCCATGCGCTGATCGATCCGCTGGCGGACAAGCTCGGTGCCGGCGTCGGTGCCTCGCGCGCGGCAGTGGACGCGGGCTACGCGCCGAACGACTATCAGGTCGGTCAGACCGGCAAGATCGTCGCCCCGGAAGTGTATGTCGCGGTCGGCATCTCGGGCGCGATCCAGCATCTCGCGGGCATGAAGGATTCGAAGGTCATCGTCGCGATCAACAAGGACGAGGACGCGCCGATCTTCCAAGTCGCGGACATCGGCCTGGTCGGCGATCTGTTCAAGATCGTGCCGGAGTTGACGGAGAAGCTGTAGGCGAACGCCGCTGCGCGGGCGACGCCTCGCGCAACAGCAAGCCCGGCCGGCGGCGCTTCAGCGCCGACCGACGACGCGGGATTTACTCCCGCGGCGCGCGCCACGAACGGGCGGTGTGACTTCGGTCGCACCGCCCGTCTAGTGTCTGCCGAACGTACAGGTCGGCCGACGCCGAACCGATACGCCGACAAACTGAGGTCTATCCGCACCCAAGCGAGCACCACCCCGGCGGAGGCCGGGGCCCAGTTGGGAGACGTCGCTCATGGAGCGTAGCGCTTCGTTACAGCAACCTTTCCACCTGGACCTCGGCCTTCGCCGGGGAGGTGCTTGTGAGATCGGCAGGCTCCGCCTCGAAAACCCAAGCCCCCGGAGCCGTCGCTGCCGTCTGCCAACGAACCCCGAAGGGCTGACCGATTGGTCGCCATGGCTCCCAACACCAG
>JAJNQF010000447.1 GCA_021154945.1 Sphingomonas sp. | reverse complement strand
TCAGCCATGCGCGTGCGGTCTTCAAGCAGTCCAAGCTCGACGTCGCAAAGCTCGCCGGGTTGAAGCCGCCTTATGGTGCAGCGGCCGCCAAGACGATTGCACGGATGATGCGCAATTAAGGCAGTCGGCATAGTCTCAATTGCTAGCCGATAGCCTTCCCTCTCTCGGCAGGAGAGGCGTTCGGGTCACTACCGTAACAATATCGTCGACCGTCTCCAAACCGTCTTCGATCTGTCGCCGACGCGTCACGCGGATCGGCAATGGGCCGCTGAGCGTCACCGCGTATCAGGGAATCCCATGCAGACCATATCGTCGCTTCTCGCCGGCGTTGCACTTGCCGCGTTCGCCACGCCCGCCGCTTTTGCCCAGAACCTGCCGGAAACCTCCGCGGCGGCTCCAACGGTGGCGGGTCAGACCGACCCGGGGACCACGGCCGAGACGGATGCCAGCCCCAGCGCTTCGGCTCCCGCGGACATCGTCGTGCTCGGCTTCGGCCAGAGCCGCCAGGTACAGAGCGTCAGCGCGGTCGACCTCGCGCGGCTCACCCCGGGATCGAGCCCTTTGAAGGCGATACAGAAGCTTCCCGGCGTCAATTTCCAGGCGTCCGATCCGTTCGGCGCGTATGAGTGGGCGGTCCGCATTTCGTTGCGCGGGTTCAACCAGAACCAGCTCGGCTTCACGCTCGACGGCGTACCGCTCGGCGACATGAGCTACGGCAACGTCAACGGCCTGCACATCAGCCGCGCGATCATCTCCGAGAACGTCGCGCGCACCGAAGTCGCGCAGGGCGCGGGTGCGCTCGGCACCGCCTCGACCAGCAACCTCGGCGGCACGATCCAGTTCTTCAGCGACAAGCCGCGCGATACCGCCAACGTCACCGGTGGTGGCACGTACGGTTCGGATAATACCTATCGCGGCTATGCCCGGCTCGACAGCGGCGATCTCGGCGGCGGATTGAAGGGGTATCTGAGCTATGGCTACCTCACCACCGACAAGTGGAAGGGCGACGGCGTCCAGCGCCAGCATCAGGCGAACGGCAAGATCGTCAAGGATCTGGGCGCGTTCGGCAGCCTGTCGGCGTTTCTGAACTTCTCCGATCGTCGCGAACAGGATTACCAGGATCTGAGCTACGACATCATCCGCCGCCGTGGCCTGCGCAACGACAACATCGCCGGCAACTACCCGCTCGCGCTGCAGATCGGGAAAACCTACCAGAACCAGGCGGCGCTCGCGAGCTATACCAAGGCGAACAACGGCTCGTCGGTCGGCTTCGTCGCACCGTGGGCGGGGGTCGGCACGACCTTCCCGAGCGGGTTCGGTACGGTCGACGACGCCTATTTCGATGCCGGCGGCGTGCGGCGCGATTACCTGGGCGGCGTGACGCTCAATGCGAACCTGACGCCCGAACTGACGATGGTCACGACCGGCTATTATCACGACAACAAGGGGCAAGGATCGTGGATCACGCCCTATTCGCCTACTGCCGCGGGCACGCTGAACCAGGACGGCAGCGTGATCACCGCGCCGAGCCCGCTCGGCTTCCGGACGACCGAGTACAGCATCAAGCGTGGTGGGGCGCTTAGCAACATTGCCTATGAGACGGGTGCGAACACCTTAGAGGTCGGTGGCTGGCTGGAAACCAACACCTTCACGCAGGCGCGGCGCTTCTACGGGATGACGGACAGCGCAACGCCGAACCGCGACGTGCTCGAGTTCCAGAAGAACCCCTATGCGACGCAGTGGGACGGCAAGTACGGCACCGACACGATGCAGTATCATGTCGAGGATACACTGAAGCTGGCGGGCGATCGGCTGATCGTCAACGCCGGGTGGAAGGGCGCCTATGTCGTCAACAGTGCGACGATGCTGCCCGATACGACCTCTCCGCTGGCGGTCGGCCGTATCTCGGCGAAGGACTGGTTCCAGCCACAGGCCGGCATCCTGTTCAAGCTGACCCCGGCGGCGGAGATCTTCGCGGATTATACCGAGAACATGCGCGCGTTCGTCTCGTCGGCGACGACCGGACCGTTCGCGGCGACGCAGGCGGGCTTCAACGACGTCCGCGGGCGCCTCAAGCCCGAGCGCTCGAAGACCGCGGAGGGCGGCGTCCGCCTGCACAGCGGGCCGTTCCAGGCCTCGGCGGTCGGCTATTACGTCGACTTCTCGAACCGGCTGCTGGCGTTCGCGAACGGAGTCGGCATCCTCGGCAATGCGCCGACACTCAACAACGCGGGCAGCGTGCGCACCTACGGCGCCGAGGTCTCGGCGAACTACCGCGTGTTCCGCCCGCTCTCGCTGTTCGCGAGCTATTCCTACACCAACGCGGAATATCAGGACACCGTCACCGACGCCTCCGGATCGGTCCAGGTCCGCAAAGGCGATACCGTCGTCGACACGCCCAAGCACATGATCAAGGGCGAGATCGTGCTGGAGCAGTCGGGCTTCACCGGCCGGGTCGGCGCGGACTATATGAGCAAGCGCTACTTCACCTATCTCAACGACCAGTCGGTGCCGGGCCGCGTTCTCGTCGACGCGAGCATCGGCTATCGTTTCGAGGGTGACGGCCCGCTGCACGGCGTCGCGATCGAGGGCAGCGTCACCAACCTGACCGACAGGAAGTATATCGCGACGATCGGCTCGAACGGCTTCACCGCGAGCGGCGACAACCAGACGCTGCTCGCCGGGGCACCGCGGCAGTTCTTCGTGTCGTTGAAGAAGGGCTTCTGACGTCCGAATGGGTATCGGACCGGGATGCGATCGCCCGGTCCGATATCACTCGACGGCGCGTAGCCTCGGCCGGCCGGGTGGCGACTGACGCAGAAGCTCGTCGACCCGCGCGGCAAGGTCGGTCTGGCGAAACGGCTTCGATAGACGGATGACACCCTCGGGCACGTCCTCGCCCGCCGCGGCATAACCGGTCACGAGCAACGCCGGGATACGGTTGCCCGACGACCATAATTCGGTGATGAGCTGTCCGCCGGTCATGCCCGGCATCAGATAGTCGCTGACCAGAATGTCCGCATCGACGCCTGAGCGGATCGCCGACAAGGCCTGGCTGGCGGACGACACCTCGACCACGACATAGCCGATATCGCGCAGCATATCGGCGGTCGCCGCACGCACGAGATCCTCGTCGTCGACCAGCAACACCTTGGCGGCACGCTGCGCGGGGACGGGCTCGGCGGTGTTCTCGACGGTATCGGTCGCGACTTCATCGGTGGCCGGCAGCCACAGTTCGACCGTCGTGCCTGAACCCGGTTCGCTGGTCAGGCGCAGCGTGCCGCCCGATTGCGCAGCGAGGCCGTGAACCATCGACAGGCCGAGCCCGGTGCCCTTGCCGACGCCCTTGGTGGAGAAGAACGGCTCGGTGGCGCGGGCCAGCGTCGCGCGGTCCATGCCGACGCCGGTGTCGATCGCCGCGATCCGGACATAATGGTCGGGTGCGAGGCCGACGACGTTGCGCTCGTCGACGACGACCTCGCTGACCGTCAACGTCAGCTTGCCGCCGCCCGGCATCGCATCGCGCGCGTTGATCGCCAAGTTGAGCAGGGCGAGTTCGAGCTGATTGGGATCGACCCGCGCCGACGACAAATGCCGTGGAATCTCGATCGTTACCGCGATCGACGGACCGAGTGACCGCCGCATCAGGTCGACCAGTCCGTCGATCAGCGCACCGATATCGACCGCGCGCGGTTGCAAGGCCTGCCGCCGTGCGAACGCAAGCAGCCGCTGAGTCAACGTCGCCGCGCGCTCGGCCGCCTGCAATGCGCCGCCGATCATCCGCTGCGTGCGTTCGTCGTCCTTGTGACGGCGCCGCAACAGATCCAGGCTGCCGACGATCGGCGTCAGCAAATTGTTGAAATCATGCGCGACGCCGCCGGTGAGCTGTCCAATCGCATCCATCTTCTGTGCCTGCGCCAGTTGCGCATCGGCTTCCTTGCGATCGGTGACGTCGGAGACCACGCCGGTCATCCGCGCCGCCTTGCCGGCGTCGTCATATTGCACGCGCCCCTTGGCGACGAGCCAGCGCGAGTGGCCGTCGGCCGCGTCGATGCGGTATTCGACGTCGATCACGCCGGTTTTCGTGGCTTCGGTCATCGCGCGCGTGACGATGCCGCGTTGCTTGACGTCGATATGACTGAGGAACGTTTCCAGGTTCCAGTCCGCCTTGCCCTCGGGATATCCATAAATGGCATCGTGTCGCAGCGTGCGCCGGGACTCGCCGGTCGTCAGGTCGATGTCCCAACTGCCCATGCCAGCGGCCTCGAGCGCGATCTCCAGGCTTTCGCGTGCGGTCCGTAGTTCGCTTGTCCGATCCAGCACGGCGCGTTCGAGCGTCACCGCCACGTCGCGCAACTCGTACTGCCGTCGCCGCGCCGTCAGCGCCGACCGGATCGCGCCCAGCATCGCCTCGGCGTGCAGCGGCCGTTCGAGCAGCAGGACGTTCCCCAGATCGGCGAGCCGTTGCGTGGCACGCGCGGTACGCGGCGTCCGTGTCCCGTTCGCCAGCACCACGAACTGGATATCCGCCCAATTGGGTTGCGCCGAGACCCATTCGGCGAGCGGCGCGACCTCTTCGGTCACCAGCGCTTCTTCGGTGAGCATCACTGCTGCGGCGCCCTTGGTGAGTTCGACGAGCAACTCCGCCTGATCGTGGCAGACGAATGCGACGATGTCGTTCCTGCCGAGCAGATCCGCCGCGATCGCCGAATCGCGCCCGCGCGGCGCCAGGATCAGGACGCGGTCGTCCATGTCAGCCGCGAATGTCCCGTATTCCCATCCGGCTGGCCATCAACGTCTTTCCTTCGCCGGAGAATGTCGGGACGCCGGTCAATACGCCCTGGAATTCGCGAAGGGGCTCGCCGACCAGCAATCCGTTGCTACCGATCTGAAACTCCCGGATCGTCCGTTCGTGCCGTGCGGTGCGCGTCTTGATCACCGAAATCGCCTGTCGCACCTCACCATGCGCCTCGAAATAGCGGAGCTGGACGATGGTATCCGACAGATAGCTCAGGTCGACATCGGACCGGACGTCGCCTGTGATGCCGTGCAGGCCGAGGATCAGCAGGCTGACGATGCCCTTCTGGCCGAGGTACGTCAGCATCTCGTGCATCTGCAGGATCAGGAACTGCTCGTTGGGCATCGCCTGGAGATAGGCGTTGAGGCTGTCGATCACGACGACCTTGGCACCATGTTCCTCGACCGCGGCGCGTACTGCGCCCGAAAACTCCCCCGGCGACATCTCGGCGGGATCGATCGCGCGCAGTTCGAGCTGTCCGTTGTCGACATACGGCATCAGATCCATGCCGAGTGACGCGCTCCGCTTCAGCAGCGTGGGGAGACGTTCGTCGAACAGGAAATACGCCGCGCGCTCGCCGCGCTTCAGGGCCGCAAGCATCGACTGGACCGACGCCGTCGTCTTGCCGACGCCGGCAGGGCCGGTCAGCAACGTCGCGGTGCCGGGGATCAGGCCGCCGCCGAGCAACGTGTCGAGTTCGACCGAGCCCGTCGAGACGGCGTCGTCCGAATATTTCATGACGTGTTCGGACGCGATCAGGCGCGGATAGACGCACAGCCCGCCGCGCTCGATTTCAAAGTCATGATAGCCGCCGCGATATCGGACGCCGCGCATCTTCACGACGTGGAGGCGGCGGCGTTGCGCGCCGAACCCGGACAAGGTCTGTTCGAGCGAAACGACGCCGTGCGCGATGCTGTGCAGTTGGAGATCGTTGCCCGAGCCACTCTTGTCGTCGAGGAACAGCACCGTGCAGGCGCGCGTCGAGAAGAAGTGCTTGAGCGCGAGGATCTGGCGACGATAGCGGATCGGGCTCTGCGCAAGCAGACGAAGTTCGGACAGGCTGTCGATGACTACGCGCTTGGGCCGAAGCTCGTCCACCTTGGCCATCACCGAGCGAATCGTCTCGCCTAGCTCGACCTCGCTCGGGTGGAGCAGCGTCTGTTCGTGATCCTCGCCAAAGCCGTCGGCGGGGACCATCTCGAACAGGCTGAGCGAATCCAGCGACCAGCCATGCGTCTCCGCCACCGCGCGCAGCTCGACCTCGGTCTCCGCGAGCGTGATGTACAGCCCAGCCTCGCCGACCGCCGCACCGGCCAGCAGGAAGCCGAGCCCCAGCGTGGTCTTGCCGGTGCCTGGCGTGCCTTCGATCAGATACATCCGGTCCGGCGTCAGTCCGCCGTTGAGGATATTGTCGAGACCCGCGATTCCAGTCCGGGCGAGCGCCGGCAATTGTCCGTCTTTTGCCAACGCGGCCGTCCTCTCGTCGATCGAGCGCACCCCGCGGGATACGATTTGTTATCTGCGTCTTAGGGGATAAGCCACCCAGCGCATAGCCTTGCGCATGAAGGCTTCGCCGGCGACCTTGCGGCGGCGCGGTGAACCGTGACACAGCGCGCCATCGTCACGATCGAGGCCCTAATGCCACTCAAGCACTCGTTTCCACCGGTCGCCGACGACGATGCGCGCGTACTGGTCCTGGGGAGCCTGCCGGGCGACCGCTCGCTCGCCGCGCAGCGCTATTACGCGCATCCGCAGAACCAGTTCTGGCGGCTGATGTCGCCGGTCGTCGGCCATGACCTCGTCGCGCTCGCCTATGACGATCGGCTCGCGGCGTTGCGGACGCGCGGGGTCGCATTGTGGGACGTGGTGGGCTCCGCGCGCCGGGCGGGCAGCAGCGATGCGGCGATCGTCGATATCGCGGGGAACGACATTGCCGGGCTGGCCGGGCGACTGCCCCGGTTGCGCGCGATCGCGTTCAATGGTGGTACCGCGTTGAAGCAGGGGCTGAAACTGCTCGGGCGGGATGCCGGGCGTGCGGGCGCCGCTGGTCCGGCGATCGTCGCGTTGCCGTCAAGCAGTCCGCTTCACACGGTCGGAGTGGCGGCTAAGCAGCCGGCGTGGGATCGGCTCGCGGCGTTCTTGTCCGACCGGCCGGAGTCGCGCGACTAGGTTGGCCGCCGGCGCGGGACCGGCGCTTGCACTTTTACAAGACTGGCGAAGTTTGACGCGCTGCGGCAAGGGCGGTGGATGTCGATCGAAACGCTCATCGCCCAATATGGTCTTGCCGCGATCTTCGTTGGAGCGGGACTGGAGGGCGAGACCTCGGTCGTGACCGGCGGGTTGCTCGCGCACGAGGGCCTATTGTCGCTGGGCGGCACCGCGCTGGCGGCCGTGGTCGGATCGTTCGCCGCGGACCAGCTCTTCTTCTTCGCGGGCCGGCGTTACCGCGACACAGCCCGGGTCCGCAGGATCGCCGCGAAACCGGCCTTCGCCAAGGCGCTGGATACGCTGGACCGGCACCCCACGGTCTTCATCCTCAGCTTCCGCTTTCTGTACGGATTGCGCACGATCAGCCCGATCGCGATCGGCACGTCGCACGTACCCGCGCGGACCTTCGTCGTGCTCAACGCGATCTCCGCGGCGGTGTGGGGCGTGTTGTTCACCGGCATCGGCTATCTGTTCGGCCATAGCCTGATCGAGGCGATCGATGCGGTAATGCCGCGGCACAAGCTGCTCGCCATCGTCGCGATCATCGCGCTGGTCGCGCTGGTGATGACCACGATCCGGTATTGGCGTCGGCGTCGATCGAACGCCACCCGCCAACCCGAGGCGGAGCGGATCCGTTCGGCTGCGTCGACCGACGCCTCCGAACGGACCTGAGGCTCAGGCGATCTTTTCGAGCGGCTGATCCGGACGATCGGCGTGCGTGCGGAAGCGGGCTGCGGTGGCCTGGGTGTAGGGTTTGGCCATCACCGTCGAGACCGTGATCGAGTCCGCGGTCGCGTGTTCGGGCGTCAGCGTCAGCAGCGTGAAGCCCTTGCCGTCCTGGTCGCAGAAGCGGACTTCGCCCTTGTTCGCGTCGGCGATCAGGCTGCCGATGCCGGGCAGCAACGAACCATAGGACGGGCTGGTGATCGCGGTGCAGCCGAACTCTGCCGCGACCAGCTTGCCCGACGCATCGTGTAGGTCGTTCGCCCAGGCCGCGTGGCTGTCGCCGGACAGCACGATCGGCCGCGACTTAGCGCGTTGGAACGCCGCGTACAGGCGCTCGCGGGCTGGCGGATAGCCGTCCCAGCTGTCGAACCCGAACGGCAGGCCGGCGCGGTACGAGGCGATACTCGCCATCAGTCGCTCGCGCCACATGGCCGGGAGCTTCGCCATCGTCACGGCGAACTTCACCGGGCCGAGCTGGCGCTCCATGTCGGGGCCGGCGACCTTGGCCATCACCACCTGATTGCCGAGCACCTGCCACGGCTTGCCCGCCGCGACCGAGGTCGCCATCGTCTTCTCGACCCAGGCGAGCTGCGCCGGGCCGAGCAGTTCGCGGTCCGTCCGCGCGCGCTCCGCCAGCATCGCCGCATATTCGGCGGGCGTGATCTCCTCGCCCTTCGACACGACCTGATGACTGCGTGCGAGCAGCCGCGTCTCGACCATCACGAGCGTCGCGAGATCGCCGAAATCGAAGCTGCGGTTGATCGCCGCCCAGGGCTGGCCGGGCTTGGGATCGCGGATCGGCATCCATTCGAAATAGGCCTGCATCGCGGCCGCCTTGCGCGCGTCCCAGTCGCCTTCGGTCTTGGGATCATGATTTTCGGCGCCGTGCATCCAGTCGTCGTTGGCGACCTCGTGATCGTCCCACACGCAGATGAACGCAGCGCGGGCGTGCGCGGCCTGCATGTCGGCGTCGCGCTTCACCTGCGCGTGGCGCATGCGGTAGTCGGCGAGGCTGACGATCTCATGGCGCGGCTCGACGAGGCGGCCGATCTTCTTCGCGATGTCCGCGCCATAGCCGTCGACGCCGTACTCGTAGATGTAATCGCCAAGATGCAGCACCGCGTCGAGCCGGTCGAGCTTGGCGATCGCGTCATACGCGTTGAACAATCCGCCCGCGTAGAGCTGGCAGGAGACGACGGCCATGACGACGTCGGCGATCTTGCCCTTGGGCAAGGTCCGGAACCGGCCGACCGGCGAGCGCGTGCCGTCCGCAGCGTCGAACCAATAGCGATATTCGCGGCCCGGCTGGAGCCCGGTGGCCTCGACCTTGGCGGTGAAGTCGCGTGCCGCGCGGGCCTTGACGCTGCCCGACCGGATAGGCTTGCCGCCCTCCGTCTCGGCGATATGCCAAGTGAGCGCGATATCGCCGGCCTGGGCGTCGTCGGCGGGCGTCGCGCGGGTCCACAGGATCGCGCCGTCGACCGCGGGATCGCCGCTCGCGACGCCATGATCGAAGCGGCTCTTGACCGCACCCGCGGCCTGCGTTGCGACCGCGGGCAGCGCCAGGGTCGCGCCCGATCCGGCGAGTTTCAGGGCGTTCTTCAGGGCGTCGCGGCGGTTGATCGTCATCGGCTGAGGCTTTCGTAGCGGTGTCGTCCGGCTGCTAGCGGCGATCCAAGACAGCGCGGTGGCAACGATGTGACACCGTCGTTACGGAACCGTCATCTTCGTTTCATCATCACGACGTCGAAACGTCACGTGCCGTCCGTAGTGCCTCCGCAACGATACGGGGGACTTCATGACACACTTGTTCACGCGGCTTGCGATGACGGCGCTCGCCACGACCTGCTCTACCGCGGCACTCGCGCAAGCGACCACGCAGGCCGAACTTCAGGCCGCGACGTCCAGCGACGAGATCGTCGTCACCGCGCAGAAGCGCGAACAGCGGATCGCCGACGTGCCGATCACCGTCACCGCGCTGACCGGCGCCCGGATGGCGTCGATCGGTGTCTCCGAACTCGACGAGGTCGCCGCCTTCATCCCCGGTCTCCAGGTGCAGGAGCAGAGCGCGAACAACCCCGGCTTCGTGATCCGCGGCATCACCTCGGACAACGGATCGTCGCAGCAGGGCGCGCGCGTCACGCTGTATTACAACGGCATCGACATCAGCCGGTCGCGCGGCGCGTGGCAGGACCTGTACGACCTGGAGCGCATCGAGGTCGTGAAGGGCCCGCAGGCGACGCTGTTCGGCACCGCAGCCGCGGTCGGCGCGATCAGCCTGATCTCGAACAAGCCGCAGCCGGGCTTCTCGGGCGGGCTCGACGCCTCCTATGGCAATTTCGACCGCACGCAGGTGTCGGGCTTCCTCAACGCGGGCAACGACATCCTGTCGGGTCGGATCGCCTTCGCCTACAAGTATCGCAAGGGCTATGTCCGCAACATCGCCGGCGACGCGAACGTGCCAAACCAGAATCAGGGCGGCGTCGACCAGGACGATCTGAACGGGCAGGATCAGCGCGGCGTCCGCGGCTCGCTCCGCTTCACGCCGAACGACAGCATCACCGCCGATCTCGTCCTGACCTATGACGGCCAGCGCAATCCGGGCACCGCGTTCAAGAGCCGCGCACATGCCCCCACCGGCGGACAGACCGGAGACTATGGCAACGCCGAACTGTCGGGGTCGCCGTACAGCGCGGAGGTTCTCGGCGCGCGCAAGCTTGGCCTCGACCGCAACGTCTATGACGCGAACCTGACGATCACCGCAGACCTGTCGCCGGGGATCACCTTCACCACGGTCAACGGGTATCGCCGCTTCGACGCGCTCGAGATCTTCGACGCGGACGGTGGCCCCGCTGCGTATCTGGAGTTCGCCGAGGATGCCAAGGGCGACCAGTGGAGCCATGAGAGCCGGTTCGCGTTCGAAGGCCCGAAATACCGTGCGTCGGTTGGCTGGAACGCGTTCTTCGAGAACGGCTTCCAGCGCGTCCCGTTCGCGACCGAAGAGGGCACGTATCTCGCCTGCTCCGTCGCCACGGCTTACGCGCCGATCCGCACGGCTTTGAACGGCCAGGGGATCCCGACCGGGACCGGCTGCGTCGCGGCGAACGGCACGATCCCGGCAACCCGCGCCACGTCGATCCTGACCGGCGGACGTGCAAGTGCAATACCTTACGCCGCCGAGTTCACGAACTATGGGAGGAACAACACCTATTCGGTGTTCGCCGACGCGACGTACATTCCGGTGCCCGCGCTCGAACTGACCGCCGGCGCGCGGATCATGATCGAGGATCGCCAGTCGGGCTATTCGTCGGTGCAGCCGAACTCGGTGATCCTCGCCGGGCTGGGCATCCAGTCGAGCCTGCTCGGAACGGCCAGCACCAACGGCAACAAGTTTGTCGCGGAGCGGAGTTTCACCGCGATCCTCCCGCGCTTCAACGCGCTGCTCAAGCTCAACGACGACGTCAATCTGTACGCGACGATCAGCAAGGGCCGCCGCTCGCCGGTGGTCCAGCTCGCCGCACAGCGCACCGCGTTCGGTGTCGGCCCGAACCTGCAGATCGTGCCGCAGGAAAATGTCTGGAACTACGAGGGCGGCGTCAAGGGTCGCGTCGGGCCGTTCAGCGGCGCGGCATCGGTGTTCTACCAGACCTATGACGGCTTCCAGGTGTCGGTCAGCAATAACGGCGTCGTAACGACGCAGAGCGCCGGCTCAGCCAAGAATCTCGGCATCGAGCTTGAAGGCAATCTGAAGCTCGCCTCGTATCTCTCTGTATTCGGGACCTTCGCCTATATCGATGGCGGCATCGGCGACGAGGCGGCCAACGGTGTGTTCGCGGGCAACCGCTTCCGCCTCCAGCCAGATGTGACGGCATCCGCCGGCGCGATGCTGCGCGTGCCGGTGGGTAGTGCGACGGTCTATGCGACGCCGACCGTCACCTACAAATCGAAGGTGTTCTTCGAATTGCCGAACAATCCGGCGATCAGCACGCCGGGCTATACGCTGGTCAACCTGCGGGCCGGGCTTGAATTCGCAGCAGGCAAGTACAGCGTCGGCGGCTTCGTCCGGAACGCGACCAACAAGCGCTATCTGATCGATGCGGGCAACACCGGCGGCGGCTTCGGCATCCCGACCTACATCGCCGGCGAGCCACGCTTCTACGGCGTCGAGCTGGGCGCGAAATTCTAACTTCACGCATCGCTATCGTACCGAGCAACCATCCCCGGGGGGACCACGCATGACCATCGACACCACCTATACCGACGGCGATATCGACACCAATCCGACCGCCAATCCGCATCTGAACGAACTGATCGATACGCGCTATTCGCGGCGCCAGACGTTGATGGGCGGCATGTCGGCAACCGCCGCCGCGGTGTTCGGCGGGATGCTGCTGACCGGGTGCGACGATGACAACGACGGCAACGGCAGCAGCCCGGTCACCGTCACCGCGACCGCGGGCGGCAGCTCGTCCGCCGGGCGGGTAGCGACGCTGACCGGCGCGGCGATCGGCCAGGTCGACAGCGTGAGCTGGACGCAGACGGCAGGCCCTACGGTGACGCTGGCCGGCACGACCACGTCGACTGCGACCTTCGTCGTGCCGGGGGCGACGGCGGGCACGGTGCTGAGCTTCCAGTTCACCGCCGTCTCGGCGAGCGGATCGGTGAGCGCGACGACCAGCGTGACGGTGGGCGCGGCCTCGCTCGGGTTCACTGCGGTTGCCAAGAGCCTCGCGGACGTCGTTTCGGTTCCTAGCGGATATGCGGTGACGGTGCTGTACCGGCTCGGCGATCCGATCGCGGGCGGCGTCGCGGCCTATGCGAACGACGGCACCGACACGAATTTCTCGAAGCGTGCGGGCGATCATCATGACGGCATGAGCTATTTCGGGCTGTCGGCGAGCGCTACGCCCGATGCCAACGGCAACACGCGCGGGCTGTTGGTGCTCAACCACGAGAATATCTCGCAGCCCTATCTGCATCCGAACGGCGCGACCAATCCGGGCGGCGTTCGTCCCGAGGCCGAGGCGCTGAAGGAAATGGAGTGCCACGGCGTGTCGGTGATCGAGGTCAGCCGCTCCGCGAACTGGGCCTATGTTCCGACCTCGTCGTTCAACCGGCGCATCACCCCGCTGACGCCGATGAGCTTTTCGGGGCCGGTGCGCGGCAATGACAGCCTCAAGACGCGCTATTCGCCGGACGCGACGACCGGGCGTGGCACGATCAACAATTGTGCCAATGGTACAATGCCTTGGAATACGTACCTGACGAACGAAGAGAACTGGGTCGGGTATTTCCGCCGCGAGGTCGGCGATGGCGCGCGGCGTGCAGCGACCGGTGCAGCCGGCGTCAAGGCGAACACGTCGCTGGCGCGCTATGGCAAGGGCGAGAGCAACACCGGCGGCAATTACGGGTGGTCGACGGTCAGACCGGCGGACACGACCAGCACCGCCTATGCGCGCTGGAACATCACGGCGCAGGCGGGCGCCCCCGCCGACGGTACGGGCGATTTCCGCAACGAGATCTTCCAATATGGCTGGGTGGTGGAGATCGACCCGTTCGATCCGGCCTCGACGCCGCGCAAGCGGACCGCGCTGGGCCGCATGAACCACGAGGGCTGCGAGATCGGCCGGACGATCCCTGGCGTGAAGCCTGCGTTCTACATGGGGGACGATGCGCAGAACGAATATATCTACAAGTTCGTGTCGGCCACGCCTTGGTCCGCGGCCGATGCCACGGCCGCCAACCGGTTGGCGATTGGCGACAAGTATCTCGATACCGGAACGCTTTACGTTGCGAAGTTCTCGGCGGATGGTAGCGGTCAGTGGTTGCCGCTGGTGTTCGGCCAAGGGCCCCTCACCTCGGCCAATGCCACCTATTCGTTCGCGAGCCAGGCGGATGTGCTGATCAATACGCGACTGGCGGCGGATGCACTGGGGGCTACGCGGATGGATCGGCCGGAATGGACCGCGGTGAACCCGGCGACCGGCGAAATGTATTGCACGCTCACCAATAATACGTCGCGGACTGTGGCCACGGCGGATGCGGCAAACCCGCGCGCCTATGTCGATCCTCGGACCGATGGTCGCACGAACGGCACGGGGAACGTCAACGGGCACATCATCCGCCTGCGCGAGACGGGCGACACGTCCGAGGCGACGACGTTCGCGTGGGACATCTATGCGTTCGGCGCGGGTTCCGATCTGGATGCGACCAACATCAACCTGTCGGGGCTCGATGCGACCAACGACTTCTCGTCGCCGGACGGCCTGTGGTTCGGCCTGCCGAGCAATGCGTCGGGGACGATCGCGCCGGTGATGTGGATCGAGACCGACGACGGTGCGTATACCGACGTCACCAACTGCATGCTACTCGCCTCGGTGCCGGGCAAGGTCAACGACGGCGGTACGCGGACGGTGACCAACACCGTCGGCGCGGCGACCGGCTCGGTGACGACGCGGATCGGGAAGGCGCCGGGCGCGACCCTGCGCCGCTTCCTGGTCGGGCCGAAGGAGTGCGAGATCACCGGCATCTACTCGACGCCGGACGGGCGGTCGCTGTTCGTGAACATCCAGCATCCGGGCGAAGGTGGCGGGCCGACCAATATCACGAGCAGCTGGCCGGCCAACCAGGCCGGCACGGTGGCGACGCCGTCGCGGCCGCGGTCTTCGACGATCGTGATCACGAAGAACGATGGCGGTGTGGTGGGGCTTTAAGCTAATCGAGGAGTGAGAGTGGGTCGATCTTCCCCCCCCTCCCTGAAAGGGGGGGGCGGGGGTGGGTCGGCCTCCGCGCTGCGCAACGGTTCGGGCTCAAGCAGGCCTACCCACCCCCAACCCCTCCCTTTCAGGGAGGGGGGCAAGAAGAACGTCAGTCGCCCGCGGGGATCCGCGCCAAGGCTTCCTGCTCGATCTTCTCAAGCTCGTCCCGAGTCTGGACGATCGCCTCGCGTTGCGCATCCAGCAGGTCAATCCGCTGGCGACAGCGCTCGGCCAACGCGCGCATCTGCTCCACATGTTGCGGGTCGGCGTCGTAGAGGTCGAGGAACTCCTCGATGTCGCGCAACGTGAACCCAAGCCGCTTGCCGCGCAAAATCAACTGCATCCGCGCGACTTCGCGCCGCGTGTAGACCCGTGTCGTGCCGATCCGGCAGGGCTCGATCAGCCCCTTGTCCTCGTAGAATCGGAGCGTCCGCGCGCTCACGCCGAGCATGCGCGAGACCTCCTGTATGCCGGTCAGATCGTCCTGTCGGTCGTTCACGAATCCACTCCCCTCGCCTCCGCCGCTGCGGCCTTTGCGGCCTCTTCTGCGACAAGTTCCTTTTTGGATAGCTTGCCGATCAGCGTCTTGGGGAGACTGTCGCGGATTTCGACCTCGCGGGGAAGCTCGATCTTGCTGATCTTGTCGCGGAGAAAATCGCGCAGTTCTAGCGGGGTAGCCACCGCCCCTTCCGCCAGCACGACGAACGCCTTGGGGGCCTGACCGCGGTATTTGTCGGGCACGCCGATGACGACCGCTTCGAATACGGCGGGGTGTTCGTACAGCGCTTCCTCGATCACGCGCGGATACACGTTGTAGCCGCCAGCGAGGATAAGGTCCTTGATCCGGTCGACGATGAACAGATAGCCGTCCGCGTCGAGGTGCCCCACATCGCCGGTGCGCAGCGCGCCATCCGCGAACAGCTCAGCGGTCGCGGCGGGCTTGTGCCAATAGCCTTGCGTGATCTGCGGACCGCGCGCGCAGATCTCGCCATTCTCGCCGACCGGGAGCAGCCGGGTCGGGTCCTCGCGGTCGCGGATCTCGATCGTCGTGCCGGGGAACGGCAAACCCGCCGAGCCCGGCTTGTTGAGGCCGTCGATCGGATTGCAAGTTATGATCGGCGAGGCCTCGGACAGGCCGTAACCCTCGACGAGCTTGGCGCCGGTCGCCGTCTCGAACGCCACACGGACCTCGGCGGGGAGCGGTGCGCCGCCCGAGATGCAGGCGTGGATCGAGGACAGGTCGATCTTCTGCGTCTCCGCCGCGGTGGTGATCGCGGCGTAGATCGTCGGCACCGCGGGGAAGTAGCTCGGCTTGGTCCGGTCGATCGTCTTGAGCAATTGCTGTAATTCGAAGCGCGGCAGCAGGATCATCTCGGCGCCGGTGCGGATCGAATAGGTGAGCACGGTGGTCAGCGCGAAGACGTGGAACAGCGGCAACGCGCCGAGCACGCGGTCCTGATGCGGTTGCTCGCCACCGACGAACGTCACCATCGCATCGGCGTTGGCGACGAGATTGGCGTGGCTGAGCATCGCCGCCTTGGGCTCGCCGGTCGTGCCGCCGGTATATTGCAGCACGGCTACCTCGTCGGGGGACACGGTAACGGGAGTCGGTGCGCCTTTCGCCTTCAGCAGCGAATCGAACGTGCAATGGCGCGCGTCAGTCGGTGCCCGACCGATCTCGGCGCGCTTGAAGATGCGGTAGGCGATCGACTTCAGCGTCGGCAGCGCACCGGCGATCGGGCAGGTGATGACGTGCTTCACGCCCATCTGCCCCGCGACCTTGAGGACGCGCGCGTGGATCTCGGCGATGTCGCAGGTAGCGATGATCGTCGCGCCCGAATCCTCGAGCAGATGCGCCAGCTCGCGTTCGACATAGAGCGGGTTGACGTTGACGACGATGCCGCCGGCCTTGAGGATCGCGAAGAACAGGATCGGGTAATAGGGCGTGTTCGGCAGGCAGAGCGCCACGCGCGTGCCCTTCACGACGCCGAGATCCTGGAGCCCGCGGGCGGCCCGATCGACCGACTCGCCAAGCTCGGCATAGGTCAGCGTCCGGCCCATGAAGTCGAGCACGTTGCGCGATCCGAAACGGCGGACCGACGTGTCGAGCATGTCGCCCAGCAGCCGTGGCTCGCCCTGCAACGACACACCGATCGCTTTGCCCCCGGAACTATCCTGCATCTCGCTCTCCATAAGATGGTGTGCGTAAGCCATATTGTCGGCCGCTTCACCTTGACGTAAAGGTGAGGTATCGCACCTTAAGGGTAACCCGCAAGCGTTAACCGGGTCGACCGCAATATGAGAGGATCATCGTGACCAACGTCGTCATCGCCGGGTACGCCCGTTCGCCGTTCCACCTCGCCGGCAAGGGCGAACTCGCCCGCGTCCGTCCAGACGATCTCGCCGCGCAGACGATTCGCGGGTTGCTCGACAAGACCGGCGTCGATCCCGCCGAGATCGAGGACATCATCCTCGGCTGCGCCTTCCCCGAGGGCGAGCAGGGCCTGAACGTCGCCAAGCTGATCGCACAGATCGCCGACCTGCCGATCTCGGTCGGCGGGATGACGGTCAACCGGTTCTGCGGTTCGTCGATGAGCGCGATCCACATCGCTTACGGCCAGATCGCGGTCGGCGCGGGCGAGGCGTTCATCTGCGCGGGCCTCGAATCGATGAGCCGCGTGCCGATGGGCGGCTACAACCCGCTCCCCAACCCCGCGCTCGCGAAGAAGAGCGCCGGCGCGTACATGGGCATGGGGGAGACCGCAGAGAACGTCGCGCGGCAGTACCAGATCACGCGCGCGGAGCAGGATGCGTTCGCGGTCAAGAGCCAGGACAAGGCCGCCGCGGCGCGCGCGGATGGCCGCTTGTCGGACGAGATCGTGACGATCCAGACCAAGGCGGGCCCGGTCAGCCAAGACGGCACGATCCGCGCCGGCACGACGACCGAAGCGCTCGCCGGCCTGAAGCCCGCGTTCAGCGCGGAGGGGTCTGTGACCGCGGGCACGTCTTCGCCGCTGACGGATGGTGCGTCCGCGGTGCTGGTGACCTCGGAGGAGTTCGCTAAGAAGCACGGGCTGACGATCCTCGCGCGGATCAAGTCGATCGGCGTGTCGGGTTGCGCGCCCGAGACGATGGGGCTTGGCCCGATCGGCGCGTCGAAGAAGGCGCTGGAGCGTGCGGGCATCACCGTCGCCGACCTCGACGTGGTCGAGATCAACGAGGCGTTCGCGAGCCAGGCGATCGCCTGCATCCGCGACCTCGGGCTGAAAGACGAGACGATCAACCTCGATGGCGGTGCGATCGCAATCGGTCATCCGCTCGGCGCGACAGGTGCGCGGATCGTCGGGAAGGCGGCTTCGCTGCTGTCGCGCGAGGGTGGCCGCTATGCGCTCGCCACGCAGTGCATCGGCGGCGGTCAGGGCATCGCCACGGTGCTGGAGCGCGCATGATGGTCGATGCTGTGAAGAAGGTCTGCGTCATCGGCGCGGGTGTGATGGGCGCAGGTATCGCGGCTCAGGTCGCGAACGCTGGCATCCCGGTGCTGCTGCTCGACATCGTTCCTCGCGAGGGTGACGATCGAGACGCAGTGGCGAAGGGCGCGGTCGCCAAGATGCTCAAGACCGACCCTGCGCCGTTCATGTCGAAGCGGGCGGCCAAGCTGGTCGAGACGGGCAACATCGACGATCATCTCGACCGCGTCGCCGAATGCGATTGGATCGTCGAGGCGATCGTCGAGCGGCTCGATATCAAGCAGGCGCTGTACGCCAAGCTCGAGGCGCTGAAGCGTCCCGGCACAGCGGTGTCGTCGAACACCTCGACGATCCCGCTCGGCAACCTCGTCGAGGGACGGTCGGACCAGTTCAAGGCCGACTTCCTCATCACGCACTTCTTCAACCCGCCGCGCTACATGCGGCTGGTCGAGATCGTGCGGGGCGACCACACCGACGTCGCGGTCGCGGAGAAGGTAGAGGATTTCGTCGATCGCTTCATGGGCAAGCGGATCGTCCGGGCGAAGGATACGCCGGGCTTCATCGCCAACCGGATCGGCACCTACTGGCTGGCGATCGCGATCAACGCGGCGATGGACCAGGGGCTGACCGTCGAGGAAGCCGACCAGATCGGCGGGCGTCCGATGGGCGTGCCGAAGACAGGGATCTTCGGGCTGGTCGATCTTGTCGGCGTCGACCTGATGCCGTTGCTGTCGAAGAGCCTGTCGTCCACACTGCCCGCGGGCGATCCGTATTTCGATACGGTGCGCGAGTTGCCGCTCGTCGACAAGATGATCGCGGAAGGGTTCACCGGCCGCAAGGGCAAAGGTGGCTTCTACCGGTTCGACAAGGCGACGCGGACCAAGCTCTCGCTCGATCTCGCGACCGGCGAGTATCGGCCCGAGGCGAAGCCCGCGGACCTCCCCGGCAAGACCGGCAAGGACCTCGCCGCGCTGATCGCGGAGCCGGGCAAGATCGGCACCTATGCGTGGTCGATCCTCGGCAACACGCTGTCCTATGCGGCGATGCTCGTCGGCGAAGCGGCGGACGATGTCGTCGCGATCGATGATGCGATGAAGCTCGGGTATAACTGGAAATACGGGCCGTTCGAACTGATCGACCGCATGGGTCCCGGCGTGCTCGCCGCGCGCCTTGCCGAGGAAGGTCGCGACGTTCCGGCGATCCTGACGACCGCGGGCGATCGTACGTTCTACCGCGTCGAGAACGGGCAGCGTCAGTATCTCACTGCGGGCGGCGAGTATGCCGATGTGTCGCGTGCGGACGGCGTCGAACTGCTGGAGGACATCAAGCTCCGCTCGCAGCCGATCCTCCAGAACCTGTCGGCCTCGCTCTGGGATGTCGGTGACGGCGTCGCGGCGCTCGAATTCCACACCAAGATGAACGCGCTCGACGATCAGGTGATCGCGCTCATCGAGGAAGCGGTCCCGGTCGTGCGCGAGCGCTTCAAGGCGCTGGTCGTCTATAACGAGGGCAGCAACTTCTCAGCTGGCGCCA